>JAITEK010000166.1 GCA_031282085.1 Coriobacteriales bacterium | reverse complement strand
ACCGCGTTCAGGTCGCTGGCCACGCGGTTGTAGTCGATACCGGTGCCGTTGACGCTCGCGACAACGGTGATGTTGCCATCAACAACCTCAAAGCGGGCGTCCTGGGGTCGTATCCCCGGGTCGCGGTCGCCGATTACGTTGTAGATGCCCTCCTTAAGCCGGTCGGCGGCCACACTCGGGACGAGACGCGCCTGCTCCTTCTCCCCAGCGACGGAGGTGGTGATCCAGGGGCCGAGGTTCTCTGCGGTGAGGCTCCACGGTTCCTCATTCTCATAGGCGAGGGCAACCGGCTGCTCTATCGCCCGCTGGACGGAGGCAGCAACTCCGGCGGCCTCCTCATCACTGACGGCAACCGGAATAGCCGCCATGGGCACAACAAGCGAGCGTTCCGTGCCGAAAAACGCGTTGTCGAGCGCTGCGGTGAGCGCTGCGTGGTCGGCTCCGTAACCCTCCTTGCTCTCAACAACAACGAATTTGCCATCCTCAAAGCGTATGTCCGCGTTCTCCTCGCGCCATCCGAGCGCGTCGCACAGCAGCGCCTCAAAGGCCTCGAGCTGGAGGGGTTCGTAGCGCAACTCCCCTGCCAACGCAACGCCGAAGAAACTGGCCTTGAGCCGCCCGGGAAAGAAGTCATCGCCTCTCCCGACGGCATAGGCCCGCTCGATCAGGACTTCTCCCGCCACCGTTGCGCCAACCGTTGCGGAGCTTATCCGCCACGACTGGCTGCCGGCGGTCTCCTCGTCGGTGCTGTAGGAGTTGCTGGGGCCCGCGAGCTCGACGATCGTCTCGTCCGCGCCCACGCTTCTCAGCTCCTCGGTAGCAAACAGCTCAACCGGCGCCGAGGCGATGGTGGCGCCGAGTTCCTCCTCCAGGCGAGCGGCGGCGTCCGCGCGCGTCAAACCGCCGAGGTCCACCCCCTGCACGGTAACGCCCCGGTGTATCTTGCCGAAATTGGTCGCCACGTCAAAGACGAGGCCAAACGCCGCCAATCCCACAACCACGGCGAGCGCGATGAGCGCGATGCGCCAGGCGGGTGGACGCGAGAAACGAGGCGCATTGGAGCCGCGACGGGCTGCGGCCGCCTGCCCCTGTCCACCGCGGGAAGACGCCGAGTGGGAGCTGCCGCGAGAGCCGGAGCCGGAGCCGGTCTGCGCGTGAGAGACCCTATGAGACGGGGCGCGCGAGGAGGACCGCGAGCGGGACGGGGCGCGACGAGGTTGGACCGGCCGGAGGCTCAACAGCCCTCAACCCCTTTCGCCATCGTCCCCGAGAACCTTGGCTCCAGCGGGTCGCGCACGATCGGCAGAAGGACTAGCGTCAGAGAAGACGCCGGCTTCAGCAGAAGCGGCGGGACTGAGGGGTCGCAGGCCCCTCCACAGATAGATGGCCGCGGTTATCCACGAAATCATAATCCCCACGTAGAGCAACCAGTACCCCAACGGGGCAGCGTCGGCGCCCCAACCGGGCAGAAGCGTGCTCTCCGCAACATGCGCGCCCGGCAGAATAGGCCACCAGAGCACGAGGGAGCAAAACCCGGCCATAACGAGAGCGGTTGTGAGTTTGCCGAGGAAGATGACCTCAAAATCGCGGTTGAAGCGACGTTTTTGGTAGATGGTGAGGATGAGCATGCAGCCGTCGCGCACAAGCAGCAGAAGCAGCATCCACAACGGGATGCGCTCCGCGACGAAGATGGCGATAACGCCGACCACGATGAACACGCGGTCGACAAAGGGGTCGAGCAGTTGCCCCAGCCGTGAGACACTGTGCGTGGCGCGGGCGATATGGCCGTCGACGAGATCGGTGAGCGACGCGACGAGCAACACGATAAAAGCCATGACGTTATTCTCATACTGAACGAGCAGCACAAAGAACACCGGCAGCAGGAACAGCCGAATGAGCGAAAGGAAGTTGGGAATGGTGAATACCCTTTTGGTGACCGTTTGCCGCACAGACATTTCTCCTGTAAATGTTAAGCCCCACGCACGCTATCTATCCGATTAGCTCAGTATACGTGAAATCAAGAATACCCGGCGCACTGTTATGCGATTATTACCTTAAAACCCCCGCACGCCCCCGCATATGACCGTGTGTCGCCCGCTGCGCGACACACGGTTGTCGCAGCGTCGGCACGCGACACACGATTGCTCCGTGCGTTTATCGTTTACTCGTGGAGTTCAAAGTCCTCGGGAGAGATGGATTCGAGGAAGTCGCGAAACTCCTCCATGGCCGCGTCACGGTTCGTATGGTTCGCGAACAGATAGGGGAAGGAGGACGAATTCAACACATCCTCATCAACAAAAAGCGGGGACTGGGTGCGCACCGCCAGGGCAATTGAGTCGCTCGGGCGCGCGTCGACGGCGATGGGTTCATCCCCCTGGTTGAGGGTGACCGTCGCGAAGAAGGTCGAGCCCTCTACGCGGTCGATGACAACGTGGTCTATCTCGGCGTGTAGCGCGGCGACGACGTTAGCGAGGAAGTCGTGGGTCATCGGCCGGACGCGCGGCTGCCCCTCCAGGGCGATGCCGATGGAGGCGGCCTCAGTCGGCCCGATCCAGATCGGCAGCACGCGGGCGTTGGTGCTGTGCTCGTCGAGCGGACGGAGCACGACGACAGAGGGCGAGGGGGGAATCCCCACCACCAGGGTTTCTATCATCACCGGCACCATAATTGCTGCTCCTTGCCCACATTGGCTCGCTTCTCACTCGTCTCTCGCTCGGTTCTCGCGAGACACCTTCGCACCGTGACAAAACAGCGGTACCTCTCAAGCATACCATAAGCCGCCGACCCTCGCCTCTTTGAACATGGGGTAACAGTATGGGCGCGGTATAGGCGAGCCCGCCTCCTTCGCTTACAATAAGAAGACTGCCCATGCGATACTGAGGGGACGTACCAACAGGCACATGCATTCATTTGAATACATACTCATCATGCTGGGGGCGATGCTTATCTCCAACCTGATAAGCCAGCGCGTCTCCCGTATATCAACGCCCCTCATCCAAATAGCCATCGGCATGGCCTTAACGCTGCTGCCCCTCGACTTTGAGATCACGCTCGACCCCGAGCTGTTCCTCGTGCTGTTCATCGCGCCTTTGCTCTTTGAGGACGCGAAGAAGGCCGACAAGCCCGCGCTGTGGCGGTTGAAGCGCCCCATCCTGTTGCTTGCCCTGGGGCTCGTCTTTGCAACGACCCTGGTGGTGGGCGGCTTTATCCACTGGTTCACGCCGTACATCCCGCTGGCCGCCGCCTTTGCGCTGGCTGCCGCGCTGGCTCCCACCGACGCCGTTGCCGTTGCCTCGCTCAAGGAGAGCGCCAGCATCAGCGACGAGCAGGACAACCTGCTTAAGGGGGAGTCGCTGCTTAACGACGCCTCGGGTATCGTCTCCTTCCAGTTCGCGATAGCGGCGGCGCTTACCGGCGCCTTCTCGCTGCTTAACGCCAGCACGACCTTCCTGTTCATGTTCTTCGGCGGCCTCATCATCGGCATCGTTCTCATGCTGCTGCGCTCGATACTCGTCTACTGGCTGCACGCCAGCGGCATCGAGAACATCACCTTCCACGTGCTGTTTGAGGTCATCACCCCCTTCATCGTGTTCCTCGTTGCCGAGGCGTTCCACGTGAGCGGCATCATCGCTGTTGTAGCCGCAGGCGTTACCTATTCGTTCTCGGCGCGCAAAATATCGCCGCACAACGCCCGCCACAACATCGTCTCCACCTCCGCCTGGTCGGTTATCTCCTACACGCTCAACGGCCTCGTGTTCCTCATCCTCGGCACGCAGCTGCCCTTTGTCGTCCAGCGGGTCTGGAGCAACTCGGCGAGCGCGGACAACTTCCTCATCCTCTTTATCGTCCTCATCCTGCTCACCATCCTCGCCCTGCGCTTTATCTGGGTGTTCATCATGCACCGCAACGTCAATCTGGCGTCGGGGGCTGTTGAGCCCGCCGTGGACGAGGACGCGCCCACGCCCAGCGTGCTGGCAGAGGCAGCGCTTGGCACCGATACGACGTTGGCGGAGCCAGAGTTCGGCGACGCACCCGCGCCCGCATCTGCGCCCGCGCCCGCATCCGCTCCGTTTGGCGATACGTCCTCGGCTTTGGTTGAGGGTTTTGGCGAGATGAGCAGGCAGGAGCGCAGTCTTGCGGTTGAGCAGGCGCTGTTCGACGAGCGCAGGACGCGGGAGCTGCGCCGCGGCGAGAGACGCCTGGACCGCAAACAGGAGCTGGCGCAGGAAAAACTGCTGGCCCGCTCCGACCCTCATTACTGGAAGCTGCACCTCCACGACGCCTTGCTGTTGAGCCTCACCGGCGCAAAGGGCGCCATCACGCTCGCGGTGGTGCTCACCATCCCGCTGGCGCTCAGCGACGGCAGCCCCTTCCCCGAGCGCGACCTCATCATCTTCCTGGCCTCGGGAGTCATCCTGTTGTCGCTGCTGTTGGTGAACTTCCTGGTGCCGCTCATCGCGCCCAAGAAGAAGGAGGCGGTGCGCCCTGAGCACGAGATCGACGCCATTCTCAACATCTACCACGCGGTTATCAGCAACCTGGTCGACAACATAAAACCCGGGCAGGCAGACGCCACCGAGGAGGTCGTGCGGCAATATTACGCGCGGATCAGCACGCTCAAAGCAAGCAACCAACTCGTTGACACCGACGACGCGGAGATACGCAAGCTCATCATCGAGTGGGAGCGCGAGCACACCCAGGAGCTCATCAGCGAGGGACGGGTCAGCTCGCTCACCGGTTTTCTCTACCTCGACCAGTTGAGCCGCATCCTCGCACGCGTGCAGCATCACAATGCCTTTGGTTGGGAGATAAAGGGCTTCTTTGCGCAGGTGGCCTCGCGCTTTAAGAGGGCACGGCGACACAAGGAGCAGTTCAAGCAGGCCGAGGAACTTGGCGGCGAGGGAATCGACCGCAAGGTCATACGCTTTGAGATGCGGGAATTGGCGCTGGAGAACTACCTCAACGTGCAGAAACGGCTTGAGGAATACGCGCGGGAACCCAACACTCCCGCCCGCGCCATCGAACTGATCAGGATAGAACTTGAGCGGCGCGTCGCCCGCCTCAACGGCCCACGGAGAATCCTCAATAACGCCCGCGAGAACCGCGAGAGCAACTTCCTGGAAGTTGAGACGCACGCCCTCGAGTTTGAGCGGGAGCAGATCAAGGAGGCGCTACTCCACAACAAGATAAACCGCGCCACCGCCAAACAGATGTTGGACAACGTCGCCATGATGGAACTCGACATCGAGGAGCAGTTGGAATAAACTACTAAGCTCACGTTGTACGGCAAGGGCGGCAACGCCGCCTGTCTCCGTGCATCCGTTCACGCTGGGGCATCGTCCAATGGCAGGACTCTGGTTTTTGGTGCCAGCTATGTAGGTTCGAATCCTGCTGCCCCAGCCAACTCCCCCTTTCCCCATCGTCTCACGAGAGCGGCTGCGCCGCTCCGCGGTGTGTTGTAAGCCCGGTCGCTATCGCGCCCGGTTGGACCCCGGGACAAGCCCGGGGTGACGAACAAAAGAACGTGCGCACGTCGTCCTTTGCCCGACATTCTGGCTTTATGCCAGAATCCAGTCGCGAGCGATAGCGAGCGACGTACAAAGAGCACGCGCAGCGTGCGACACACGACCCGGGACGGCGAACACTTCCGCCCGTCATTCTGGCTTTATGCCAGAATCCAGTCGCGAGCGATAGCGAGCGACGCAGGCGGGGCGCGTAGCGCGACACACGATTGCGCGGCGCCCGCCTATTTGCGGTTGAGGTAGTGGCTTAGTTTGCTTATCAGCTCGTCGTAGTCGAGGGGTTTGCCGATGTGGTCGTTCATACCAGCGGCGAGGCTGCTCTCGACGTCCTCCCTAAAGACGTTCGCCGTCAGCGCGATGATGGGCACCTGTTGGGCGCGGGAGTCGGCCAAGGCGCGTATCCTGCGCGTCGCCTCCAGGCCGTCCATCTCGGGCATCTGCATATCCATGAGTATCAGATGGTACCTGCCGGGGTCGCTCTCATACTTGTCCAACGCCTCAAGGCCATTTTTTGCCCAGTCGATCTCAAAGCCCAACGGCTCAAGCAGCGCGAGCACTATCTCCTTGTTGACCTCCAGGTCCTCAGCCAGCAAAAGCCGCACACCGGAGAAATCAATCTCTCCTTCGGGCTCGTCCTTCTCCTCCTCACGTACCTCGCCAAAGAGCCTATTGAGCATCGCCACGCAGTCGCTGAGGAACAGCGGCTTGGTGAGATAACCGTCTGTGACCTTGGCCAGCTCATGCGCCTCCATGTTGGCGACCTCATAGGGATACAGGCTCATGATCACGCGCTCAGCCGCGGCTTTCTCGCGTATAAGGTAGGCCAGATCGATGCTCTCTATGCCGTCGATCTGCCCGCCAAGCACGCAGACGTCGTAGTGCCTGCCCTCAAGCATCTCCCACGCCTCATTGCGGGAGTGCGCCAGCGCGCTGGTGATGCCGAGCCGTTTGAGCAGCTCATTGCTGTGCCGGAGCGGCATCTTCTCGGAACTGACTATCAAGAAGCGGAGTTTTGCCGGGTCGATGATGGGGTCGAGCACCATGCGCGGCACATCCTCGGTGCGCTCGGTCCTGATGGTAAAGCTGAAAGTTGAACCCTTCCCCGGTTCGGAGACAACGCTCAGCTCGCCGCCCAGCAGCTCAACAAAGCGTTTGGAAATGGCAAGCCCCAGCCCCGTACCGCCGAACTTGCGCGCCGTATTGGTTTCTACCTGCTCAAACGAGTGGAAGATGCGCTCGATGTTCTCGCTGGGGATGCCGATACCAGTGTCGCTCACGGAGAAGCCCAGCGTGCACAGGCGCCCCTTCTGCTCTACAAGCTCAGCCGACAGCTCGATAAGCCCCCCTTCGGGCGTAAACTTCACAGCGTTGGAGAGCAGGTTCGTGATGATCTGCGTCAGGCGCAAATCGTCGGTGATGATGCCGACCGGCACAGCCTCGGCGATGCTGACGCTGAACTGCTGGTGCTTCTCGCTCGTCTTAAAGCTGATGACGTTCGCGGCGCGACGCAACATCTCCTCCACGTTGAAGGCCGCTTTGTTCAGCTCAAGTTTGTTCGCATCGATCTTTGACATATCGAGTATGTCGTTGATGATGCCAAGCAGGTGGTCGGCAGCGCCGCCTATCTGCTCAAAGGCGTAGTCCTTGCGATCGACGTCCGGCGAGGTCTTACCGATGTGGGTCATGCTGATAACGGCGTTGAGTGGCGTGCGTATCTCGTGGCTCATGTTCGCAAGGAAGTCGCTCTTTGCGCGGGCGCTGATGAGCGCCTCGGTACGCATCCGGTGCATCTCGCTGTTGTCTATCAGGTAGGCCACGATGGCAAAGCTGTCCGCGTACGGGATGCGCTTCATCACCACCGAGGTATTGTGCTCGTTGCCGCACAGATTCAACGTCGTCTCAAAACTCACTTCCCCCTCGCTCGCGGCCTTGTGCAGCCAGGTCGCAAGGTCGGCGGAGGGCCTGCCGTCCGGTTGCACAACCGGCGTTACGCGTGCAAGTATCTCGGGCAGGTTCTCCCGCAGCTCCTTCTCAGTGGCAAGCCCCTCGGCAAACTTCAGCGCGGCGGGGTTAAAATCCACAACCTGGAACTTGTCGTCAAAGAGGATGTTGATGTGCGGATTGGCCTCAAAGAGCGCAAGCGAAACCTGCCGTTCCTGCTCGATGGCCGCCTTTGCCCGCTCGACTTTTCGCTGCTCCTGGGAGTACATATACCGTTGGAAGACGATTGCCAGCCCCACGAAGATCGTGCTGATGGTAAAGCACTGGATGTTGTCGATCGCCACCTGGAGGGGCCGCCCGAAGTTGACCTGCTCCACCCATTCGGGGTGGTAGACGGCGAAGATGAAGCAGCCCGCCATCAGCAGCAGGTTCGTTGTTACCAGGACGATGCGCGTCTTGCCGTCCGTGAGGAGCAGGATGCAGGTCGCGGCCATAACGACAAAGGCAGCGATGCCGCTGCTCGCGCCGCCGATGAGGAAGAACGACACCGGCAGGAGGATGTCGCATATAACAACGAGCAGAGACCAGATGATGACGTTGTTGTAGAGACGATATTTGTTAGTGAGATAGACAAAAAACAGGGCGATAAAACAGAAGCTGAACATGATGGAGTTAACTGCCGCACTCGCTCCCATGAGCATGCGGGTGACGGTCGCCAAGATGAGGGTCATGGCCCCCACCATGCTGACCATGTTCACCATACGAGCGTTAAACGCCAGCTCGTCGGAGAAAACGATGCGCCAGATATAGTCTTGAAAACGTCGTATCAGTTTCATTCGCCCCCACATTCGCCTGCTGACTTGATCAGAGCAAAGCATCGCTGCCGCAACACCATGACCAAGCATTACACGCGTCTGCGCTTATAGTAACAACACCCTTTATGTACGCTACTACCTAGTATACTCCCGAATAAGAAGTAACGTGCTGACGTATTCGGCTATTTTGCCTCGCCACCCTGGTTGCCCTGTGCAAGACGAGACGCAACCGCGTCGAGCAGCAGGCGGGCGAGAGTCCGCTTGGGGAGGACGTCGGTGCTCTCAACGCCCGCAGCCGAGACGAAATGCCAGTGGTTGTGAGCGCTTGCAAAGCCGAGCTCGGGTGAGGAGACGTCGTTGGCAACGATGAGGTCGGCGTTCTTCTCGCGCAGCTTGCGCTCGGCGGCAGCGATGACGTCGCGCGTCTCGGCCGCAAAACCGACGACGACTGTTGAGCCTTTGCGCGCCGCAAGTGTTTTGAGTATGTCGGTGGTCGCCACAAGGCGCAGCGAGAGCTCGCTGCCCTGCTCCCCCTTCTTCAACTTGTGTTGTTGCTGTTCAGCGGGTTGATAGTCCGCCACGGCAGCCGTAAATACGGCGGCGTCGCAGGGCTTCTCATCAAAGGCTCTTTCGGCGGCCTCAAACATCTCGCGCGCGCTCGTCACGCGGACGACCGTGCAGCCGAAGGGGTCGGACAGCGTGGTGGGGCCGCTTACGAGCACCACCTCCGCACCCCGTCGCGCCGCCTCCTCGGCGATGGCGTAGCCGGTAGCGCCGCTGGAGGGGTTTGAGAGGAAGCGCACCGGGTCGATATACTCGCGGGTCGGCCCGGCCGTGATGAGCACCCGGCGGCCCCCGAGGTCGCGCGCGCGCTCAAGCTCCGCCTGCGCCCACCGCGCAATCTCCTCAACCGCGGCAAGGCGGCCCTCCCCCAACTCCCCGCAGGCGAGGTAACCCGCCTCGGGCTCAAGGATGATCACGCCGCGGGAGCGCAGGCGCGCGAGGGACGCCTGGGTCGTCTCGTCACGCCACATATGCACGTTCATCGCGGGTGCGATGAGCATCGGCGCCTCGGTGGCGAGCGCCGTGGTGGTGAGGAGGTTGTCCGCCACGCCGTTTGCCAGCTTGTTGATGGTGTTCGCCGTCGCCGGCGCGATGATGAAGACGTCGGCCTCCTGCGCCAGCGAGATATGGTGGATGGGCGCCGTGGCGTCGTCGATGGGAGCGAGCGCGACCTCGGTGCGCGTGAGGGCCCTGAAGGTCGCCGGCGTAACGAACTCCGCGCCCATCGGAGTCATCACGACCTTAACGCGCACGCCCGCCTTTTGCAGCAGCCGCACCAACTCACAGGTTTTATAGGCTGCGATGCACCCCGTCACCCCAACCAAGGCGGTTGGCTCGCTCCCCTCGCCTGCCGCCGACTCAAGCTCGCTCATCGTCATCATCTCTCTTACGCCGCTACTTGGAATAGGTCAGTTTAGCGATGGGGGACTCCCAGACGGAGACCTCAACCAACTCCATGTGCGCGGGCAAAAGCTCGGCCATCTGCCCGTAGATCACACGGGCGAGGTTCTCAGCCGTCGCGTTGATGGCGTCGAAGGGCGGCACCTCGTTGAGGTATTTGTGGTCGTACTGGTCCAGTATCCCCATAAGATTATCCTTGAGGTCCTTGAAGTCGTAGACGATGCCCACCTCGTCAAGCTCGGTGCCGCGGACGCTCACCTCAACATCCCAGGTATGCCCGTGGAGGTTCTTGCACTGGCCCGGATAACCGATGAGAGCGTGGGCCGCGTCAAAATGCTCCTTTATCGTCAGCGTGTAGATGCCGGTCGTCGACCTACCTACGGTTGCCTTACCTGTCATGCCGCTTCCTTTCTTGTTCTTGCCGCGTTGCGCGGGGGCTGGTGGGGCGGAGGCGTCCACAAAGGACGAAGGGGAGGTTGAGGGTGACTGCGCGTTCTCGGCGTTGCCTTTGGCAGGAGGTGCAGCGGTGGTCGCCACGGCTTTGGCAGCGGTCGCGGGCGGCGTGGCGGACGGCGGCGTGGCGGGCGCAGCCGCAGCCGCAGACGCCGCAGGAGCAAGCGCACTCGCCGAGAACAAGTCGCCCGACTCATACCCCACAACGTAGTCTCCCACCATACCGCGCGCATCCATGGCCTCATTCGCAAGCTCATCCGCCGCGCTGTTGTACTCACGCATCACGTGCTCAATGGTGTAGGCACTAAAGCTCTCAAGTAGCTGTTTTGCCTCGGCAAACAGCGGTTTTATCCCCACATTCTTCACGCGGTATACGCCACGGAGCTGCTTTACGAGCAACTCGCTGTCCGCACGGACGTCGATTCTGCGCACACCGAGTTTGTGGGCGTTGCGCAGGCCCCAGATGAGCGCACGATATTCAGCGACGTTGTTGGTCGCCACTCCGATATAGGCTCCGCCGCGGCAGAGGGTCACCAGGCCGCGCCCGTCGTCAACATCCACGGTAAAGCCTATGCCGCTCGCACCGGGGTTGCCCCGACTCCCGCCATCGGTATGCAGCAGGGCTCGCTCTATCGCCGTGGGCCGCTCCCCAACCGGTTGCGTTGCCTCCGCCGACGGCGTTGCCTCCGTCGATGGCGTTGCCTCCGTCGACGGCGCCGCTTGCTCGCTCATCATGCCTTCACCACCAACAGGCGATGGCAATGGGGGCACGAGCCTATCTCGCCGCCGCTTTTGAGCTTTGCGCGCTGCCCCTCGGTCAGCTCAACGCGACAGGCGCTACAGTGGCTGCCCTCGATGTAGGCGACCCCTATACCACCCTTTGCCTCACGCGCTTTCTCATAGCGTTTGCGCAGGTCATCCGGCAATTCCTTGGTCAGCTTCTCGCGCTGTTGTTGCGCTTGGGCGCCCTCCTTCTTGAGAGCGGCCACCTGCGACTGATACGACGCGAACAACTCCTCATCCTGCTTGGCGAGCTTAGCCTGTGCGGCGCCGACCTGCTTCTCAACCTGCGCGATCTTGTCCGAGCGCTCATACTGCTTGAGCGTCTCAAACTCCGTTTTCTCCGCTCGCCGGGCAAAGCTCTCTATCTCACGCGTGAGCGCCGTCACCTCTTTATAGTTAGTTGTTTTGTCGATTTGCTTCTGCGCTTCGGCGGTCTTGTCTCTGAGGGTCGCCTCCTCATCCTGCAAGCGCTTGAGGGTCTGCTCACAGTCCTTGCGCATCTGCGCAACCTGTGCGGCCTTGGCGTCCACCTCAGCTCGTTTGGTGCGCAACTCAAGGAGCTTGGCCCGTTGCGGCAGTTCATCGAGTTGTTTTTTGAGCCTGAGCAGCGCGTAGTCAGCCGTGGTCAGCTCGAGCAGGGTCTTGGCATCACTCATAATGGTATCTCCTTATACGGTTCGCCTGCCCGCGTTTCTCTGTTATCAAACCCCGCCGCGTTGCCCCTTGTGTCATCGAGCCCCGCCATGCCCTCATGCCTGTCATTCCCGCGCCTTGCGCGGGAATCTTTGGCTGCACCAGCAGCCGTCTCCGCATCAACGCCCACCTGCCACCAAGTCGCACTTGGCTCAAGGACAATGATGTCGCCTGGAGGAAAGCCCGCCGCCACAAGCACCTTGCGCAGCTCAAAGCGGTAGGGCAGCTCCGATATGTCGTGCCCCAGTTCGATGAGCGCTATGTTCTCGTCGGCAAGATACAAAGCCTCGTGATGGCGCAACTCGCCGGTAACAAAACAGTCCACGCTCGCCGCCACCACTTCCGGCACTACCTCACCGGCGCCACCCGAGCACGCTGCGACCGAGAACAACGGCTTGCCGGGGTCGCCCCAGACCTTGGCAACGTGGCCGAACTCCTGCTGGTAGGCCGCGGCAAGCGCACCCAACTCAACATATTCCCGCCCCACGGGCCGGGCTATCTGCCCAAGCGAACCCGCCCCGTTTGGCTTGAGCGGAGCCTCAAACGCAAGCCCCACGGGCGCAAGCAACATCTCCGCCGCCGAGGGAGCGCAGTCGAGGTTCGTGTGCATGGTAAGCAGCGCCACGCCCTTTTGCGCCGCCTTATAGACCACAGCTCCATCCGCCGTTGCGGCAGAGGGAGCCTCAAGAAAACTCTCCGGTTTGAGGAAGAACCCCGGATGATGCGCCACCAGAAGGTTGCAACCCGCCGCCGCGGCCCCCTCAACCATCGGCACGGTCTGGTCGAGCGCAATGGCTATGCGGCTCACAATGGCCGTGCGGTCGCCCACGAGCAGCCCAAAACGGTCCTGCGGCAATGCGTCCGTCGCTGGATACGCCTCAAAAAGCACGTTCTCTATATCGCCCACGCTAAACCGCGCCACGGTGTCCTCTCGGGTCTTCTCGCCATCGTCGTAAACCCAGACGCTCACAAAGAAACGCGCAAACGCCACAGGCTACCCTGCCGATTATAGCCTTTATTCGACCAAAGGAACTACTGCCATCCGCCATTTACCCAAAAGCCCACCCTTATCCGTCGATGAACCAGGCGGGGATGAGGCGCATGCCGGCTCTTACGGAGCGCTCGGCCTCGCGGGTGCTGCCCTCGTAGGAGAATAGCTCGTTGTAGAAGCGCTCAGAATGGTTGAGATGTTTAAGGTGCGCCGCCTCGTGCAGGACCACCTGACGCGCGAGATCGGCAGGGAAGAACAGAACGCGCCGGTCGATGCGTATGTCGCCCGCGCGCGTGCAGACGCCCCAAGCGGAGCGGCGGTTGTTGACGGTGACGCTGCGCGGCTTGGCCCCCACCTCACGACAGACCTCGTGGGCGAAGGCGGGAATGGTCTCCTTTGCGCGCCTGGCGGTAAAGCGGATGAGCGCCTGACGGCACAGTTCCTCGTTGTGGATGGCGCCCGTAAGCCTGAGCGCGAACACGCGACGGCTGCCCTGAAAGCTCCTGAGACCGCTCGCCCGCGCGGTGACGGAGCGCGCCTGTGTGGGATGGTATTCCACAAGCCACAGCTCGT
>JAITEK010000147.1 GCA_031282085.1 Coriobacteriales bacterium | reverse complement strand
CGTTTGTTTGCTCCCAGCTGTTGGGTTGGGGGGGGGCTCTCCCCACCCCCCCCCGGCGGGGGTGCGGGGCCCCACGTCCCCCTGACAACCGTCGTGGCCCCATATCCCGGTGTCTTGGGCGATGAGGACTATCTCGCGCACGCCACCGTCTACCAGCTCCGCCACTTCCGCGACGATCTCGTCTGCGGGCACGCTGTGGTAATGGCCGCGTATCCGCGGAATCGTGCAGAAGGAGCAGCGACGGTCACACCCGTCGGCAATCTTGACGTAGGCCCAGGGCGCGGAGACGGTGCGCTGTGTGGGACCGGGAGACGGGGTGGGACAGCCTCCCGGTCCCACCCCGTTTCCCTGTCCCACGAGCAGTTCGGTCAGTACCTCGGCGATCTGATCCTCGTCGGCACAGGTTACGAAGGCGGAGACCTCGGGGAGTTCCTCGGCAAGGGAAGCGCCGTAGCGCGCGGGCAGACAGCCTGTCACCACCAGCCGCGCCTCTCCCGCGGCGACGCGCGGCAGGTCGAGCACCTCCAGTATCGTGGAGATGGCCTCCTCGGTCGCTTCGGTGATAAACGAGCAGGTATTCACGATAACCGCGTCGGCTGCGGCGGCGTCGGCCACCACCTCGAAGCCGGCACGCAGCACCCGGGCGCGCATCTTGTCGGAATCGACCTCATTCTTCGCGCACCCAAGGGTTATGAAGGCAATGCCGGGGGGACGATTCAGCAAGCCAGAAGCGTTTCTGTTGGGAATTCTCTCAGCGTGAGATGAACAAGACAAGCGGGGCAAGCGGCATCCACACCATCAACGATAATTGGTGAATTGCAGCGGCTGGCCGTAGTCCTGCTCCTTGAGGAAGCCGATGGCCTCCTGCAGCATGTCGCGCTTGGGCGAGAACACGCGGAGCTTGTCACCCTCTATCTGCACCTTGAGGTTCTTGAGTTTGAGGGCGCGGAGATCTTTGTTTATCCTGCCGGCCGTGTCTTTGTCGATCCCCTGAACGATGGTGCCAACGAAGCGCACCGTCATCCCCGAAGCGGCCTCCGGGTTACCCCATTTAACGCTTTTGAGGTCGACCTTGCGATGCACGAGCTTGGTGTTGAGCACGTCCATGACCTGCTGCGCGACAAATTCACTCGGCGCGGTGAGCGTAAAGCGCTGCGAGCCTTTGTCGAACTCAAGGGTCGCCTTGCTGTCCTTGAGGTCGTAGCGTTGCGCAAGCTCTTTGCGCGTCTGTTGATAGGCGTTGTCAACCTCCTGGAGGTTGACCTCCGACACCACGTCGAAGCTCTCGTCCTTAGCCATTACTCAATGCCTCCTGGTTCTTTGGGCGCCGCGATTCACTCGCCGCCCTGGTTTGTATTCGTCTCGCCGGCGGCACCGGCAGCATCACTCGCGCCGCCCGTACCGGCGGCGTCACCCGTACCGGCGGCGCCAGCCTCACCGGACGGCTTGTTCTCAACCTCAAGCGTCACCGAATAGGTGCCCTCGTCGTCAGCCTCAAAGGTCACGGCCTCGCCGCCCCGCGTCACCATGACGTTGTCGGGCTGCGCCGTGAGGACCGTGCAGCTTGCGGTTACCTCCCAGTTGAGCTTCTCGGAGAGGGTGCCCTCGTAGACGTTCTCCTCGTCAACCGTTACCCGCACCCACGGCCCCGTGCCCGCGGCCTGCTCAACTACCAGCTCAAAGGGGCCGTAGCGCGCGTCGTCTGCGTTCTCCTGGCCCTCGGCGGGCGTCTCACCCGTTCCGTCCGTGGCGGTCGTGTCTTCCGGCGGCGTCTCCCCGGTAACAACCGCGCCGCCACTCGCCGTGATGTTGCGCTCCTCCCCCTGCTTCTTGCAGCTGTTGGCCAACATGGCCCACGCCACCAGCAGGACGACGATCACAAGGACAAGCACGGTGACGAGTGCTATCGGGTTGCCAAACAGCGAGCCGAAGAACCGCGACAGCAGGCCAGGTCGGGGGGTGTAGCTGCCGCCCGTCTGTCGCCGGGGGGCGGAGGGCTTCTCAACACCTGTCTGCACGTTGCGCCGCGAGGCCGCGGTTGCCACGCGGTGCGCGGACTGGGAGCGCGAGTCGTAGCCACGGCTCAGCTCCGAGCGGGGGATGGGCTTGTTCCACATCGAGCGGACCCCCTGGCTCTCCGCACGTTTGTTGGTGCCCGTGTACGAAGGGGGGATGGGCTGCGCCTCGTAGCGTCCCGAATTCGTTACGCTGGACCCAAGCGGCGTGGAGCTATGACGGGCCTCACGACCCTCAAAATCACGGTATTCGCTGAGGAATTGCTTGGTGACATCTTCCGGGTTGAGCCCAAGGTAGCGCGCGTAGGCACTCACCATGTTGCGCGCGTGGCCTTTCAGCGGCATATGGTAAAAATCCCCAATCTCCAGGGATTCGAGGATGGCTGGACTTATGCGTAGTTGAAGGTGGACCTGTTCAAGGGTAAGGCCCCTTCTTCTCCGCGCTTCGGCGAGCCTGTTACCAAAGGTCTGCTGTGTCAAGAAAGCTCCTCTGAAATGCCACTTCCATAATACCGTATATTATGTGACTCTCGGCCAGCAAACTACATAAAAGTGCGGGCCGTGTGTTGCGTGTTATTGCACAGACTTCTCTGTCTGCCCCTTTTTGGGGACAGGGGGAGTGCGCTGTTTGCGCCCTGTGTGGCAGCTACCACTCCTGCGCGTCCGCTCTCTCCAGGGCCTTGAGCGACTCCAGGTCGAGTACGTCGTCGATGAGGACCTCGCGCGGCTTGCTGCCGTTCGGTGGGCCAACGATGCCCTTCTGCTCGAGCATATCCATGATGCGCCCGGCGCGGGCATAGCCTACCTTCAGGCGGCGTTGCAAGGTTGAGGTGGAGCCGAGCTGGCTTGAGACGATGATGTCGGCCGCCTCCCAGACCAGCGGGTCATCGTCGTCGCCGCTGCCGTCGGACAGCGAGGTGATGGAGATGCCGCCGACCGCCGTGGCGAGGATGTCCTCGTGGTACTCGGGCGCGGCCTGGGCCTTGAGGAAGTCTACGACCGCCTCGATCTCCGGTTCTGAGACGTAGCAGCCCTGTATGCGCTGCGGCTTGCCGTACTCAGGACGTGAGAACAGCAGGTCGCCGGTGCCGATGAGGTCCTCAGCGCCCGGTCCGTCGAGGATGACGCGCGAGTCGATACCCGAGGCGACGTTGAAGGCGATGCGGTTGACGATGTTGGCCTTGATGAGCCCCGTGATGACGTTGGTGGAGGGCCGTTGGGTGGCGATGATGAGGTGCAGCCCTGCCGCGCGCGCGAGCTG
>JAITEK010000123.1 GCA_031282085.1 Coriobacteriales bacterium | reverse complement strand
GAGAAGGCCGTGCTGCGCTTCCTCACCACGAATACGCCCATCGACAACGCGGGCAATTTCGGCATGATCGAGGAGGATTACGATCGCTTTGTGCGGATACTGCAACAGCCCAACGGCATCATCTACATCACCGGACCAACCGGCTCGGGCAAAACGACAACGATGTATATGGCACTGGAGCGGTTCCAGCAAAGGCAGATAAACATCTCATCGATAGAAGACCCCGTGGAGCGCAACCTCATGGGCATAAACCAGGTGCAGGTCAACAACATGGCCGGACTGACCTTTCAGGCGGGGCTGCGCTCGCTCATGCGCCAGGACCCCGACATCATCATGGTGGGCGAGACGCGCGACGCCGAGACGGCCTCCATCTCCGTCAGTGCCGCCATCACGGGCCACCTCGTCATCTCGACTCTGCATACCAACGACGCGCTCGCCTCCATCGTGCGTCTTGAGGACATGGGCATACCGCCCTACCTCGTCGGCAACTCCGTGGTGGGGCTTGTGGCGCAGCGCCTTGTGCGCAAGATATGTCTCAACTGCGCCGAGGAGTACCTGCCCAGCGAGATGGACCTGCTCAACCTGCGCGAGACCAACGAGACCGTGCGCACGCTCAGGCGCGGAACGGGCTGCCACGCCTGCAACCAGACCGGCTACAAGGGGCGCATCGCCATCCACGAGATCGTGCATGTAGACAAGAGGATGCAGCGCATGATAGCCGAAGAAGCCCCCATGTCGCAGCTGTACGAGTACGCCCGCAAGGAGCAGGGCATGGCAACCCTGCGCGACCGCGCCAAAACGCTTGCAATGAGCGGCATCACGAGCATGGAGGAGTTCCTCAAGATAGGCGAGACTGTTGATTAGCAAAGGTGCGAGAGATGGCTGATTTTACGATTGATACTTTGGTGGCCTATGGGCGCGAGAACGACTGCTCGGATCTGCACATCACTTCGGCACAGCCACCGACGTTCCGCAAGCTCGGCGAGTTGGTAGTCGGGCCGTTTGTCGGCACGCGCGATGACTACCGTATGCTCATCCTCTCGATGCTCAACGACCTGCAACGCGAGCAGCTCCAGTTGGGGCACGACCTCGACTTCAGCTTTGAGGGGGTCGGCGGGCTGCGCTACCGTGTGAACATCTACCGGCAGCAGAACCAATTGGCCGCGGCTATCCGCCTGCTCAACGACACCATCCCCACGCTGGAGAGTCTGCACCTGCCTTTGGCCATCCGCAATCTTGCCGAGCAGCCGCGTGGCATCGTGCTGGTAACCGGGCCCACCGGCTCGGGCAAGTCAACAACCCTCGCGGCGATGATCGACCATATCAACGAGAGCCGCCGCGCGCATATCATCACCATCGAGGACCCCATCGAATACGTCCATCGCTCCAAGAATTGCCTGGTACATCAACGTGAGGTACACCGCGACGTGGCCTCGTTTGCCGACGCGCTACGCTCGGCTATGCGCGAGGACCCCGACGTTATCCTCGTGGGTGAGATGCGCGACTACGAGACCATCTCCGCCGCCGTGACCGCCGCCGAGACCGGCCACCTCGTGTTCTCCACGCTGCACACGACCGGCGCCTCGCAGACCATCGACCGCATCGTGGACGTGTACCCCTCGCACAGCCAGGGCATGATACGCTCCCAGCTCTCCGGCGTGCTGCGCGGCGTTGTTACGCAGACCCTTGTCCCCCGGGCCGACCGCACCGGTCGCACGGTCGCAACCGAGATACTCATCGGCACCGACGCCGTGCTCAATCTCATCCGCGAGGGCAAGTTCCACCAGCTTTCCTCCACCATGCAGTCCAGCGGCCAGGTGGGCATGCATACGCTGGCTGGCGATTTGGCGGGTCTGCTGCGGCAGGGCCTCATCACGCGCGAAACCGCAGAGGCCGCCGTCAACGACAAAGCAGAGCTCGAGCAGTACCTCGGAATCTACTAGAACAGCAAGGGGACGCTCAGCGCGACGAACGGGCGCTGGTAGAGGGCGAATACGCCCTGGTTTTGCCGTATAATGACCCCATGAGAAGAATTGCCCAGCACATACGGCAAGTTTGCACGTCGACCTCCGGCCTGAGTTTGGTGGAGGTCTTGGTGGCGTCTGCCATTGTCGCGATTGTGTCCGTGATGCTGGTCTATGCGCTCTATACGATGGGCGCCATTGGCAAACGAGCCACCGACGTAACAACCGACGACGCCACACTGAGCGAGATGATCGCGCTCGACAGTGAGGATTTGGCAGCCTCAACCAGCTCGTCCATCATCCTCGACCCCGATAGCGGCGGCAGCATAACCCTGCCCTCCGTGACCTTTAACACCTACACGACCGAAGACGGGCGTAGCTTTACGGTTTTTGAGTACGAAGCGCCCGACACCGGCGACTGATAGGCGGCAGCAGTGAGCAGAACACGGCACACAGCCCGCCGCACACGGCAACCACGGCAATCGCTACAATCGCTACAATCGCTGAGGCGGCTCGGCACCAAGGGCTTTACCCTCATCGAACTCATCGTGGCGATGACGGTGTCGCTCATTGTTATCGGCATCACCACCGTCCTTCTCCTTTCCGGCACAAGCATGACCCAGCATACGACTCAACGCGCACTTGAGGAGCAGATCGTCGACGGCGCCTTTAGCTATGCGGAGAAGCAACTGCGCTTTGCGGGCACGATAGAGGAACGCCCCGCGGGCGAGCTGAGCACCTTCCCCGAGGTGGGCAGCGTGCTCTACGTGGGCGACACCAACGGAACGCCTCAAACGCGGGGGATGTTGTTCTGCAAAAAAGGAACCGCCGCCCCGCTTAACGCGCTGGGAGACTCGTTTTATACCAACTACACCGTCTCCCTCCAGGCTACACTGACCAACCGGTTGGACAAGAAGCCTGCCATAACGCTCACGGTAACCCTCTACAACTCCGCTGGCAACAAGGTATCTGAGCGCGAGCGCAGCATATCCCTCATCAACGCAACGATTGGCACGGAGGACTCCACCGTGCCAATCGCGTCACCCAATCTGCTGTATTTTGCTGACGCCACTGAGGCGCCTACCCCCTAGAGCGGCGGTTAGATCGTCGGACCGCGCCGCCGTGCGTCCTCCTGCTGAACATAGGTTGCCATCTTGAGGTCATCGCTTTTTATGTGGTGGAGCAGCCAGTCGCCGATGTGCTGCGAAATCTCGTCAACCAGCTCGCGCGTAGGGCCCTCCTCCTGCAAGCGCCCGGCCAGCTGAGCTACCTGCCCCTTAAACTCCCGGTGGTAACTCACGTGCTCGTAGTAATCGGGATAACCGTACTCTATCTGCAGGGCTTCCTCATCATGGAAGTGCTTGACCGTGTACCCCAGGAGAAAGTCTATGGTTCTCTCAATCTCCTCCGCGGCCTTTCCCGAAGCGTTAGCAACCTGCAGGTCATTAACAGCCCGCACCAGCTGCTTGTGCTGATTGTCGATGAGTTCGTGGCCCGTCTCCAGATCTTTGTCCCAAACGTATGCCATAAGCCTACGCCTCCTTATCTGCGACATAAGCATACTCCAAAGGATAGAGAACCTACAATAGGCATTTGCAAGCAATTTGGGTGCAATTTTTGAGGTGGGGTATACTTGAGGAGTTACTCGCGAAAATCGGCTAGTGAGGGGTTGCGCAAAACGCATGGAAAGTTTGGGGTTTATAGCGGGAGGGCTGGGGTTCATCTTCCTCATGACCACGCTGGGTTCGGCGTGCGTGCTGTTCTTTCGGCGCGCCATGCCCGAGGTGATGCACACGATCTTCCTCGGATTCGCCGCGGGCGTGATGGTGGCGGCCTCGGTGTGGAGCCTGCTCATCCCCGCAGTAGAGGCTGCCGAGGAGACGGGCGGCGTCGCCTGGGTGCCGGCGGCAGGCGGACTTGTCCTCGGCGCTGCCTTTTTGTTCGCGCTCGACCACCTCATCCCCCATCTGCACGCCGCCAACAACGAGCTTGAGGGGCCGCGCGTGAGCTTTAAGCGCTCGACGCTGCTTGTCTCAGCCGTTACGCTGCACAACATCCCCGAGGGCATGGCGGTTGGCCTGTCACTTGCGCTGGCGCTGCAAAACGGCAACGACCCCACCCTGTTTGCCGCCGCCACGGCCTTGGCGCTGGGCAT
>JAITEK010000076.1 GCA_031282085.1 Coriobacteriales bacterium | reverse complement strand
CTTTGCGGAGTTCGAGCATCAAAGAAAGGTTCTATCCGCCTTCGTCGCGAATGGCGGTAGCATAGGAAACGCTAACCTGTCCGAGCTGGCGGGCTGAGCGCAGTCAAAGAAGGAGAAATTGGTATGGCAACAGCAATCATCTACTGGAGCGGAACAGGAAACACTGAGGCCATGGCGCAGGCGATTGAGGAGGGCCTGGGCTCCAAGGGCGCGGAAGTCGAGGTGTTCTCTGTTGACGAAGCGCCCGGCGACCTGCTGGACAACTATGAGCGTTTTGCCTTCGGCTGCCCATCCATGGGAGACGAGGTGCTGGAGGAGGACGAGTTCGAGCCGTTCTTCTCCAAGATAGAGGGAGGACTCGCGGGCAAGAAGGTCGCGCTATTCGGCTCCTACGGCTGGGGCAACGGCGAATGGATGGATGACTGGCGTGCACGCACCGAAGCCGCCGGCGCCCTCGTCTTTGAGGAGGGCCTTATCCAGCAAGAAGCTCCGGACGCAGCCTTGTGCCGCTCCTTCGGCGAGCGTTTTGCGGACTTCTAGGGAGAGGCCAATCAGCGCCTGCGCTCTGCTGGCTCAAGTTCTATACGCACGGTTTCGGTGAGAGACGGATCGGCCGGGCTTGGGCCGCGGAAAGCAAAGGTGACTGAGGTGGGGAGTCGTTCCTGGGCCGGCAGGATGAACTGAGCATAGAGCAGCTCGCCGTCGCCGGATACTCCAGAGCCGCCTGAGTAACTTCCTGCGGGTAGCACAACAGCGCCATCGTCAAGGTTGATTTCCGCATCGGTCGGCAACACGAGGACGTGCTTTGCCGCCCCTGTCCCCTGTAGCTGCTCGGGTGAGAGGATGGCCTCAAGGCTTCCTGCGAGCGCAGCGTCGTATGCCCCGCGGTCGGCGATGCTGGCGCGCAGATAGACGCACATGCCTGTGGGGGTATTCACAAGGCGCAACTCGTCGATGCGTATACCGTAAGCGGTCATCAGGGCGGGCTCGCTGTTCACGAGCAGTTGCGCATCAAAACCGCTGGACACCGGCACCGCGAGGCTCTTAGCCTGCCTGAGCGACAAGGTGCCCTCGGGGAGTAAAGCGCCTGTAGCGGGAGCAAGATAGGCGGGCGTCAGCGAGACCCGCAGGTCGAGATTGCGGGCATCCGCGCCCGTACCGCTATCCCCACTCAACGACGCGCTACCGGACGGCAGGCGGAAGCTCCCCACCACGATGATGCTGCCGTCGCTCTCGTAACTAAGGACAAGATTGCTCGTAGCTGAGAAGGTATCCTCCATCAGGGCAGCGTCTGCTTCGGCACTGGCCCCGCTCGGATTGTCGATCTCGATTGCAGGGCGGCTGATGTCTATCAGATAGGGTGTACGTCCGCTCCGAGCAAGATAATCACCCAGTCGCTCCTGTGAATCCTTAAAACGCGGCCCCAAACTACTCATCGGGCGGTCACTTTCCGCAAGATAGCCCGGCAAAAGCAAAACCGTGTCGTCAACAGGCTGCACCTGAAGGGCAAAGTGCAGATATTCTCCATCGTTGAGTGTTTCCGACAGCGTGACCTCGGCGACATCAAAGCGCAGAGTCACCGCCTCCGTAAGGGTGACCAACGATCCGGCGCCCTCCTGTAGCGGGGAGTCATCGCTGTAGCTACGCGGCGCATCGCCACGGCTGAGCAGCTCGATGATCCGCGAGCCATTCAGGGCAAAGGCCACCATGGCCGCCGCGAGCACCAGTACCATCGCCAGTGCGGCAACGAGCACAGCTCGCGAAATGCGAAAATACCGTAAGCGTCCCGCAGGCCGCTCCTGCCCCTGCCGTGCCGGAGAAGTGAGGGTGGGTGGGTGGGTGGGCGTCGCAACCCCTTCTGCCTCATCGGCCGCTATCCGATCCAGGGCCAGCCGCACACGCTCCTGCAAGCCTTCGCTTGGTTCACCGAACAACTGTCTCAGGCCGTGCTCGATCTCCATCATGCTCACCTCTCAATCCGCTTTAAGGCACTGTCCATGCGGCGTCGCAGCTCTGCGCGCCCTCGCGAGAGACGGGAGCGCACGCTCCCCGACCGCATCTCCAGCAACTGCCCGATCTCCTGCACGCGATACCCCTCAACATAAAAGAGCATCAGTATCAGCCGCGTCCGCTCGTCGAGCGAGAACAGCGCCTCACGCAAGCGGTCAAGCTGCTCCTCGTCTACCGGCTCCGGGGCTTCAATCAGCGCGCGCGTCGCAGACCTGCCCTCCCGCACATCCGAATTCTCGTCGGTCCCGAAAAGCAGGGGCTCATGGCGTTCCCGTCGCTGAATGTCGTGGCAGATGTTGAGCAGGATGCGGATGGCCCACGTATTGAAGAAGCGCGGCTCGCGCAACTGCTCGCGCTTCTCCCAGGCGCGGGCGACGCACTCAAGCACCGCGTCCTGTGCCTCGACCCAACGCCGCAGCTGTGAGAGAGCCACGCGGTTGAGGGTGGGGAGCAGCGCCGTTATGCGTTCGGAGAACTCTGAGGCTTGCAATCGCAGTCCTTACCCACGGATGAACACCCAACATGTTTGCCCAAGGAAGTAACGGTTAACCCTTTACTCTCCTCCGACTACTTATTAGACGCAGCCGCCGCTCAAAATGTTGCAGGGAATCTGTGGCCGGATTCGCATCAGCCTCGTTTGTGGGAGTGTCTCGGATGCTCGGGTACGGATGCCATCCTCAGCTCATTCAACAAGCGCATGAACTCGTCCTTGTGCCGCGGGGAGATCATGGCCTCGCCCATGGTGCCTCTCTCCGTCCAGTATTTGATCTCGATGCGGTCCAGCGACAATGCCAACGAGGCGAGCGGGCTTTTCGTCTCCTTTACGGACAGTATCCGACCATATCTAATGCACTGGCGGAACAGCCCACAGCGCACGAACAACCCTTCTTCTCTGAGCAGGTAGTAGGTTACGGCGAATGTCGGGATCATCAGGAGGAGTTCGCCCAGCCACAAGGCAACCACACAAACCCAAGCGGCCACAGCATTCACTTTCTCAAAGACCGCAGCGTACGACACAAAGATCGTGGAGGCCGTAAAGGCCCAGAAGATGCCCCACATCCACCAGTCGACTTTCGATTTGAACTTCATACGACCGCTGCCTCCTCAAAACCCCTTGCTTCACCCATCCTATCACCAAAACCCCCGCAAAGCCCGCAAAACTTACAACCTTGCTGATAGCATCCAGCGGTATTCGCCAAGTGTGACGCAGGGTTTGTCGTAAAGGGGTTGCGTTGCGGCATTTCTGCCAGAGAGCGGATGACGCGCATGATAGAAAACACTTACTTTTGCGTCAGGTTGCGGCTGCCGGGGGCGTAGAGGGGGATGTTTTGTTTGCAGAGGACGCAGTCCTCGGGAGCCCAGGAGGGGGTTACGAGTCTGAGCAGGGGGTAGAACGGCGCCTCGAAGATGGGAGTGCCGCCGCGGTCGATGAGGGAGACAACGCCGAGCACTTCCCCACCCTGCTCGGCTACCAGGTCGCAGACTTCCTTGACGGAGCCACCTGTGGTGACCACGTCTTCAACGACGAGTACGCGGGCGCCACGTGGCACCTCGAAGGAGCGACGGAATACCATCGCGCCGTCAACGCGTTCGCTGAAGATGAGCGGCACATCGAGGGCTGCCGCCACGGCAAAACCGAACAGGATGCCGCCGACGGCTGGCGAGGCTACAAGATCGACCTGCACGCCCTCGGGCAGGCGCGCGGCGGCCTCCGCTGCCAGACGGTTGGTAAGGCGCGGGTGCTCCAGTACGCGCGCGCATTGGATATAGGTGTCCGAGTGGCGTCCGCTCGTCTACTTAAAGTGCCCTGAGCGTATCGCCTCGGTCTCCTTGAGCGCCTGCGTGACGTCCTCATCGCTCATGCGGGTGGTGGGCGCGGCGGGGTTGTTGGTGATGGTGTCGGTGGTCATCATGCTCCTCTTTCTATCTCGTTGAGTATCGCATCGAAGGCGGCGGCAGGGTCAGCAGC
>JAITEK010000169.1 GCA_031282085.1 Coriobacteriales bacterium | reverse complement strand
CACGGTTCGCGGAGTGCTCGGTGATGGGGCACATGGCGATGCGCGGGCGCATGCACTGCACGTGGGTTCTCTGAGCAATCCACGCGGGGTATGCGCGTAATCTCCTCCAGGACTTCCTGGGCCATCTCCTAAACAACCAACAGAAGACCTCGATACCAGACTCTACCATCTTAGGATAACCGGGTGGGGCAGCACCTTGACTCGGCACAAAGCCCCACGGTTGTCCAACCGAAACGCGAGGAGGACCATGACTTCAACATACGCGGGTATCCGGGAGAACCGCCCCGATACCGACACCTTCCTACATCTCGGCGGCACAAGCTGCGATTTGGCCGACAAGTTCGAGAAGCGCTGTTTGCAGGTCGCCGACCGCACTTTCAGCCAGGGGCAGCAATGCCAGCAGATCAACAGCCTCGCGACCTTCCTCACCATGGAGGACAGCGTACTCATCGTGCACTCGCCGCAAGGCTGCGCCGGCTGCGTCACGGCCGCCAACGACGGCTACCGCGTCGGGCAGATACACCGCGGCATCCGCAACCCGCAAAACGCCCACATCATCATCAGCAACCTCGACGAGCAAGACGTCATCTTAGGCGGCGAGGAGAAGCTGCGCGAGAGCATACAGATAGCCATCGAGCGCCATCACCCCAAGGTCGTCTTCCTGTTCGCCTCCTGTGCCTCCGGCATCATCGGCGACGACATAGACGCGGTGGCGGCCAGCGAGCAAACCGCAGACGGTCCGGTCATCATCCCCATCCACTGCGAGGGCTTCAAGTCCAACATCCCCGGCTCGGGCTTTGACGTGGCCTTCATCGCGCTGAACAAATACCTGCTCAAGGGGGAGCAGCTTCCTACGCAAAAGGGGTTGATAAACCTGTTCGCGCCGGTCTCCATCAGTTTTGCGGACCAATACGAGATGCAGCGCGTACTCTCCGACATAGGGCTGTCCGTGAACTACATCCCGTTCTTCAGCTCGTACGAGAAGCTCAGGTCCATACCTGCCGCCGAGGCGTCCACGGCCATCTGCAAGGTATTCGGCGACGAGTTCATGAAGACCCTGTATACCGACTACGGTGTTCCCTACGCCCACACCGTCATGCCCATCGGGCTGCGCAACACCGATTTGTGGTTTAAGGGGATAGCGGACCTGGTCGGCAAGGGTAAGGAGGCCGACGCTTACATCAAGCGCGAGCGTGAGCGGGTCCTGCCCAAGATCGAGGGCATCCGCCGGCGGCTGGAGGGCAAGCGGGTCTTTGTCTGCGGCGGTACCGGGCGCTCCTTTGCCGCCGCCGCGCTCATCGACGACTTCGGCATGAAGCTGGTCGGTCTGCAGACGCCCACCTATGATGAGGACGCCCAATTCGACATCAGGCACCTCACCTCCATCCATGGCGACTTCCTCGTGGATGTGGCCAATATGCAGCCCTATGAGCAGGTCAACCTCGTTAAGCGCCTTAAACCGGACGTGTTCATCGGCGTGCCGGAGTGGACAGCGCGCCTGGGGATACCCACCACGCATGTGCTGGATGTGAAGCGCCCGACGATGGGCTACAACGGCCTACTCTACCTCGGCGAGAAGATCGCCGAGCAGATAGAGAACCCCGGTTTCAACGTAAAACTGTCGCGCTACGCCAACCTGCCCTACAAGGAGAGCTGGTACGGCAAGGACCCCTTCAAGTTCATCAAACAACAGGAGCCCGACGACACCGCACTGGTAAGAGAAGTAGTCTTGACCTAAGGAGGTCCTATGTCAGTCATAACAGAGTTGCCGCGGGGCAGCTGTTCGCTCGGGGGCGCCAATACGGTGCTCACCGCCCTTCACCGGGTCATACCCATCTACCATTCGGGCCCCGGCTGCCCTTTGCAGACCTCGGCGGGGGAGTACGGGCAGGCCGGCGGACGCAGCCCGTCTTCCGCCTCGGCGGTCTCCATCCCTTTGAGCAACATGCTGGAGGAGGAGGTGGTCTTTGGCGGCATCGACCGTTTGCGCGGTACGGTTGAGGGAGCCCTGGAGATATACGACGCCGACGCCTTCTTCGTGCTCACGGGTTGCACCGCTGGCATCATCGGCGACAACGTACAGGAACTTGCCAAAGAGTTCCGCTCCAGAGGGGAGCAGGTCTACGCGCTTGACACCCCCGGCTTTTTGGGCGACAACTACCGTGGGTACGAGATCGCCTTCAACGGCCTGTTGGAGCAGGTGATAGAGGAGGCCCCGCGCCAGGATAACCTCGTCAACCTCTATGGCATCGTGCCGTATCACGACCCGTTCTGGGAGGGCACCTTTGATGAGTTCGTGCGGATATTCGAGCGGCTCGGCCTTGAGGTCAATACCTTCTTCACGCGCAAACAGGGCATCGAGACCGTGCGCACTTCCTCGGCGGCCGCGCTGAACATCGTACTGTCCCCGTGGCTCCTCAAGCCCTTTGCACACCAGTTCGAGAAGCGCTTCGGCACGCCGACCCTGCGCTGG
This sequence comes from Coriobacteriales bacterium, assembly GCA_031282085.1. Classification (GTDB taxonomy): domain Bacteria; phylum Actinomycetota; class Coriobacteriia; order Coriobacteriales; family UBA8131; genus JAITEK01. The sequence goes on along the minus strand of JAITEK010000169.1, from coordinate 1,020 downwards.
CAGGGCATACCTCTGGGCGCCACCGACACCTCCGCCCTGGTGAGGGCCGTGGGTGCGGCGCTCAGCCTTGAGCCTGCGCTGGTGGAGCGCGTCATCGAGGAGGAGGAGCGCGAGGTCTACCGGTACCTGGAGAGCATCATCGGCGCCCTGAGCTGGAAGCGTTTTGCCGTTGTGGGCAATTCGCAAAGCGTCATCGGTATCGCGCGCTTTTTGGCAAACGACTACAGCTTCACGCCGATAGCCGCCGTCATAACCGATCCGATCTTCCGCGATGAGGATTTTGAGTCCATCACCCACGCCATCACCGACTTGGAGTACGCGCAGCCTCCCGAGGTCATATTCGAGAGCGATCAGTACAACATCCAAAGAGAGCTGCTCAAATACCCCCAGATAACGCTGCTGGTAGGCAGCAGCAACGACCGCTACATAGCCGACGAGCTCGAGGCGCAGTTCTTGCCGGCGGTATTCCCGCTCTCCGACCGGCTCATACTCACCCGGACCTACTTCGGCTACCGGGGGAGCCTCACGTTCATCGAGGACCTTTTCGACAACCTGTAGGGGCGACCGTAGAGAAACACAACAAAAGGAGTGGATACCCATGCCAATAGAGCTCTTTCGCTCAACCAGTTTGCTTCCTTTAGGCGCAGAGGTTTCTGCGCAGGACTTTCTTGATGCCGCACGGGGAGCAGGGGAGTATTTGCGAGATTTTGCTGTTGAGGGTGAACGGGGCATTTTCTGGCGGCAGGCGCCTGGGGCCGAGCCCCAGATAGAGTTTTATGCTGGTAGCGCAGGTATTGTACTGTTTTATTTGCAGCTGGCGGCGGCAACGGGCGAAAGCGCCTATCTCGAAGATGCCATACGAGGTGGCGAATTCATTGTGAGCGAGTTGCGGCGTACCGGCTATAACTATCCCATAGCAAGCGCTTTTGCGGAGTTTGAGCCGTATCGCCACAATGAGACAACATTTTATGCGGGAGGATTTGCCGGAGTAGCCTTTGTTCTCATAGAGCTTGCCAAGGC
>JAITEK010000065.1 GCA_031282085.1 Coriobacteriales bacterium | reverse complement strand
ACTATCATCGCCGTGAGGATGGTGACCTCGCGATCCTTGTCGCCCAGCGCCGCCAGGCTCTGCGTTGAGAGCATCACCTTGTAGCCCACGCCGCCGACGTCTATAACGGCGCTCGTGCTGTCCCGACCAATCACCCTGCCTCTGAGGGAAGCTATCATCGTCTTGGCCTCTCCTGTCTTTACGCGTTGCCGCTGTCGTACCCATCCAACTCTACACCATTATGCCACGGCAAGTGTGGGACAGGGGGACGGGGCAAGTGTCCCATTTGGCCCGTCCCCCTGTCCCGCCTCATGGCAGGCGGCGGAGTTGGGCGTGGCAGAGGGCTACGGCTAGTGCGTCGGCGGCGTGGTCGGGCGTAGGGGTGTGGTCGAGCTTGAGGAGGGCTTTGACCATGTACTGCACCTGCTGCTTCTCGGCGTGCCCCTCACCGACTATCACCTGCTTTACCCTCGTTGGCGAATACTCGCCCACCACAAGCCCTTGCGAGGCGACTGCCACCAACGCCGCGCCGCGCGCCTGCCCGGTCGCCAGGGCGCTCTTTGCGTTGGAGCCGAAGTAAACCACCTCGACGCCCACCTCAGAAGGCTGGTAACGCTCGATTACCGCCACTAACTCATCATGTATCTGCCGCAGACGCTGTGCGATGTCTGTCGCTGCGTCCGTTGAGATACAGCCATACGCAAGCGCCCGGCGCCGCGTTCCCCGTTGCTCAATAATCCCCCAGCCGGTGTTCGCAAGCCCTGGGTCGATCCCCAGTATGATAACAGGCGCCTGCCTCTGCGCCCCAACAACACTATCGCTCATCTATGCTTTATTCCTTCTCGATGGGGAAGCGGACGGTGATTGTGTCGCCTTTTACGGTTACGCGGGGGGTGTCGGTCATTGAGAGGTAGTAGCGCTCGGCAAGCATCTCAAAGGCGCGTTCCATCTCACGGGAGAAAGCCTCAACGTCCTCTTTGGCGAGCTTGAGGCCTCGGCTGTCCTTCATGAGGTCGGCGGCGGCCTTGCGGTTGCGCTCGCCGCGCGCCATTTCGGCGAGCGAGGCAAGCGGGGTGATCTGTCCGCTGAGGATACGGTGAGCCGTGCGCTCCGAAATGTCCAAGCCGATGCGTGAGCAGTTGTGCATAAGGTCGGCGGCGTCGGCGCAGACGGCAAGCCTCTGGCTGATAGGTAGGGTGTCCGTGTCGTCGCAGAACAGCAAGTCGTCGCTCGTCAAACGCTTTTGCCCCTGCTCCAGCAATGTCGCGGCAATCGCCGAGGGGGAGCCGAGGTAGACGTCCGGCGCCTTGCGGTAGGCCAGCGCAAACTCAAGCGCCGCACGCAGGATGTTGTGCGGGCCCTTTGCGACGCGCAGTTTTCCCTCGTCGTCCTTCTCCACCAGGGGGAAGGTCGATTGGTCGGTTTTCTCGGGGAGCAGGCCCGTGTCTACCTCCAACGCCAGCGCAGAGCCGAGCCCCGCATCGGAGGAGAGCACCCGCGCGCGCGTTACGTTGCTTTTGATGGAGAACAGCGCCATGCCGCGCCCGTGGACTCCCCACTCGTCCTCCAGCATGGTCTCGAGTTTGGAGGTGACCCGCGGCTCAAAGATACGCTCGTGGAGCTGCGGCGGGATGCCCTCGCCGTCGTCGATGACCGTAAGGGTGCGCACGTCGCCCTCTTTGGTCGTCGCGATGTAGACGGTTGTGGCCTTGGCGTCGCGCGCGTTGCGGAGCATCTCGATGATGATGTCCTCCACCTGGCGGATGTCGTGCTTGGCCTGGCGGCGCTCCGCCTCCTCGCTCCGCAGGCGCACAAAGCCGTTGCCGAGGTTCTCCTCAACACGCAGGTGTGAGCCGCCGGAGACCTGCTCGATGAAGTCTATGAGCTTTCCGTCGGCCATATTCGGCACCGTCCGCTACCGTGTCCGCTCGCGCGCCCGTTACCGCGCGCGCTACTTCGCGTAATCGACGGAACGGCTCTCGCGGATGACGAGAACCTTGATCTGGCCGGGGTACTCCATCTCATCCTCTATCTGCTTGGCGATGTCGTGCGCGAGCACTACGGCCTCGGAATCCGAAATGGCGTCCGGCTCAACCATGACGCGTACCTCGCGCCCGGCCTGCATGGCGTAAGTCCGCTCGACACCCTTGTGGGCGTTGGCGATGGACTCGAGTTTCTCAAGACGCTTGATATAGCTCTCGATGGTCTCGCGACGCGCACCGGGGCGTGCCGCCGAGATGGCGTCCGCCGCCTGGACGAGCACCGCGATAACCGTGGCCGGCTCAACATCGTTGTGGTGCGCCTCGATAGCATGCACAATCTCGGGGCTCTCGCCGAAACGCCGCGCCAGATCGGCGCCGATGACGGCGTGGGAACCCTCGATCTCATGGTCGATGGCCTTGCCGAGGTCGTGAAGCAAGCCGGCACGCTTGGCCGCCGTGGGATCGAGCCCCAGCTCCGAGGCCATAACGCCAGCGAGATAGGCGACCTCAAGCGAATGGTTGAGGACGTTTTGTCCGTAGGAGGTCCTGAACTTGAGCCGCCCCAGGGTCTTGATGAGCTCGGGGTGCAAGTCGTGGATGCCGGTGTCGAAGGCGGCCTGGTCGCCGGCCTCCTGCACCTGCCGCATGACGAGGTCGGTCGCCTTGTTGAAGGTCTCCTCGATGCGTGCGGGGTGGATGCGCCCGTCGGCTATGAGGTTCTCCAGCGTGATGCGCCCAATCTCGCGACGCACGGGGTCAAAGCTCGAGATCACAACAACCTCGGGAGTATCGTCGATGATGAGGTTGATGCCGGTTATCTGCTCAAAGGTGCGGATGTTGCGACCCTCGCGCCCGATGATGCGGCCCTTGATGTCGTCTGAGGGGATGCTCACTGACGAGACGGTGTGCTCGGCAGCATGGTCGGCAGCTACGCGCTGGATGGCCAGGCTCAGTATCTCGCGCGCCTTTTTGTCGGCCTCGTTGCGCGTCTGCTGCTCGGCGTCCCGGATGATGGTGGCCGCCTCACGCGTGACGTCGTCGCGCACGCGGTCGAGCAACACTTTGCGCGCGTCGTCTGAGGTCATGTGGGCGATGCGCTCAAGCTCGCCCTGGGCGGAGGCGAGCGCCGTATCAAGATCCTTCTGCTTGCGCTCCAACTGCCCGCTCAGAGATGAGAGTTGGTGCTCGCGCGTATCGAGCGCCGCAGCTCGCTTATCGATGTTCTCCTCGCGCTGGAGCAAGCGGTTCTCCAACGCCTTTATCTCCTTGCGCCGCTCATTGGCGTCCTGGTCGGCGTCTTGTTTGATCTGGTAGGCGGCGTCCTTGGCTTCTACCAATGCCTCACGCTTGAGCGTTTCGGCGTGTTTCTCAGCGTCTTTGAGTGTGCGTTCTGCGTTTGTGGTAGCGTCTTTTAGCGCGCGTTCCGCGTTTGCGATAGCATCTTTGGCGCTTGTGTTGAGGACAAATCGCGTAAGCACAAAGCCAAGCCCACCACCGACTACCAGAGCGGCGATGACAAGAATTGTTTCGAGCATCTGGCTCTCCCTTCGGTTAACCATACGTAGTTGTATTAGGGATGCCTGTCCTAACAAAGAAGCCGGACAGAAACATCCGGCATAGTGATCGGATCCTTTGGCGGATCAAACCCTGTATCAAAAAACCACAGGTCGCCCACTCGACGACTGTTCGGGAGCGCCAATTGCCCACGCCCCCTGGGTAATGAAGATCAAAATGCCTGATTACATGGTATTCCACCCACCCCAAATCGTCAACTTTGCAATGGCATACGGGGGGGCTTCCTTCTCTCGCTGGCCACCGCGTGCGTCTTTCCGCCACGTTGCGGCCAGAAACACGTATCAGGCTCTCATAAGGTCTGCCAACAGCGCATCGCGGATATATTGGGAACGTGTCTCGTCCATCTCATATGCTCTATGGTCGATTGCCTTAACGATGGACAGGGGAAGCCGAATAGCCACTGTCTGCGTCTTTTCCTCACTTAAACGTGGCCGGCCTGGAGACGCCACGAACCCTGCTGCCACCCCGGGCACCTCACCGGCCTCCCAAGGTTCTGCCCATTGCTCAAGCAACTCGTTGGTAACCTCTTGACCGCCCTCAGCTATGAACCGCTTTTCCATGTCTATCACCTGCTCACTAAAATCCAAGTTCTTTCTTGACATTCACTGTAGCCTTCATGGCATGGAATATCAGGGTTTCATCCCGCATCGGATCATGCACCGCCACCATCTGGAGCGCACGGCCTTTTCCATCAAACCCGATCGCCAGATACTGTGGAGGCCAAGGTCCTACCCGCATTTGACATTTTATTCTCGCGTTCCAGGCGACTAGAACATCCTCTCTGGAAATCTCCGGATGATTGTCACTGATGCGGCTGTGAATCGCTATTTTCAAAACCCCAAAACACCTCCAACAGTGTTTACAAAATTGTACTACAGTTTTGTTTTACATACAATGTGCTTTTGGCCGCATCTGAATGTGCTTGATAGCGGAGGTGGTTCACCTTTCACGGAGTGCACGTTGGGCGATTTGGGTTGAGAAGCCTTTGGAGAGGAGGCGGCGGAAGCGAGCGGCTTGTTGGTCTCGGGCGGAGGAGTGGAAGCGTGCGAGGCAGGCACAGGCCCGCTCGAATTCGTCGTCCTCGTTGAAGAAAGCGGCAGGGTAGTCCTCGCAGGCACGCAGCTCGATGCCGAAGCGCAGAAGCTCCTGCTCGATACGGCGGCAACCCCAGCCGCTTCGCTTCTTGCCAGCGATGTAGAGACGGGCAAAGCGCTCATCGTCGACAAGACCAGCGGCAATGCAGCGGGCGACCTCCCGCTGCACAACATCTTCGTCGAAGCCCGCGCGCAGCAGGCGGCTTCTCAGCTCAGCCTCGGAGCGTTCCCGCGTGCCGATGAGGCGCTCCGTCCGTCTGCGAATCAGCAGCGACTGCTCCTCGGCTGTCATTTCCCCAGGTTTGGGCTTCGTCGGCTTCTTCTTGGTGGGCGCAGCCACAACAAACACGGCACCAGACGAGGCGAATCAGGCGCCGGCAGCGCCGGCAGCAGCCGCGTCATCGTCTTCCGCGGTGGCGAGGCCGAGCACCACGCGTATCTTCCCCTCAATCTCGTCACGCAGGTCGGGGGTGGTGCGCAGCAGCTCCTTTGCCGCCTCGCGGCCCTGCCCGAGCCGCTCGTCACCATAGGTGAACCAGGCGCCGGACTTCTTCACGAGGCCCTCCTCAACACCAAGGTCGAGGATACAGCCTTCTTTGGAGATACCTTCTCCATACATGAGGTCGAACTCGGCCTGTCGGAATGGCGGCGCCATCTTGTTCTTGACGACTTTGGCGCGCACGCGATTGCCTATGATGTCCGTCCCTTTTTTGATGAAATCGACCTTACGGATGTCGATGCGTACCGTGGAGAAGAACTTGAGCGCACGGCCACCGGTGGTTGTCTCGGGGTTGCCGAACATGACGCCGATCTTCTCGCGGAGCTGGTTGATGAAGATGCAGGTGGTGTTTGAGCGGGAGAGGGAGCCGGCCAGTTTGCGCAGGGCCTGGCTCATAAGGCGTGCCTGAAGCCCCACGTTCGTATCGCCTATCTCGCCCTCTATCTCGGCACGGGGCACAAGCGCGGCCACCGAGTCTATGACGATGGCGTCGATGGCATTGGAGTGCACGAGCATGTCGCATATCTCAAGTGCCTGCTCGCCGGTGTCCGGCTGCGAGATGAGGACCTCGTCGATGTCTACCCCGAGCCGAGCGGCATAGCCTGGATCGAGCGCGTGCTCCGCGTCGATGAAGGCGACGATGCCGCCCTGCGCCTGAGCCTCCGCAAGTATCTGGAGCGCAAGCGTGGTCTTACCGCTTGACTCCGGCCCGTATATCTCAACGATGCGTCCCCGGGGAACGCCGCCGATACCCAGCGCTGCGTCGAGCGCCAAGGAGCCGGTGGGGATAACCTCGACCTCAAGGGACGGGCCTCCTTCACCATAGCGCATGATGGAGCCTTTCCCAAACTTCTTCTCTATCTGCTCGGTTGTGAGCTCAAGCGCCTTGCTCTTGTCCAGTTCCATGGAGTTCTCCGTTTCTGGTTGCGTTGTTCCCGTGGGGAAGAGCTGCTTCCCTCATAACAAAATCTTAGACGAACACCTGTTCGGTGTCAATCCTTTCGGGCCCTCCACGGGCGAAAAGAGGAGAAAAAGCTCAGGCAGAACCCTTGAGCAACGCGCAAAACCAGCAAACCTGCCAAAACCTGCCACGAATCTGACCCGGCACTGACCGCTATCTGACCGTATCCTGAATAAACAACAACAGCTTCTGTAAGGCCGCCTCGGTGCTTGCCAGGCGCACCTGCTCGCGCGTTCCCGCAAAACGGTGCAGCATGGCCCGTTCCTCCCGGTTGCCTGCAACGGCGATCCACACAGTGCCCACCGGCTTGCGCGCGCTGCCGCCTCCCGGCCCCGCCACGCCCGTGATGCTCACCGTATAATCGGCGTACAGGGACTTGCGGGCGCCGCGAGCCATCTCAAGGGCAACCTGTTCGCTAACGGCGCCCTCTTTGAGCAGTGTCTCGCTCCTCACGCCCAGCAAAGCCACCTTAACCTCGTTCGTGTAGCTCACAACTGCACCTTTAAAGACCTCAGAGGCGCCCGGCACCGCGGTCAGCGCGGCAGCGACCATGCCTCCGGTGCAGGACTCGGCCGCCCCTATCGTGATGTTCTTCTTGTCCGCGAGGTTCACAAGCTCCCGCGCAAGCGCCTCCAGCGCCTCAAGACCACGTTTTGCCATCAAACTCACTTCTTTCTGTTATTGCCCAGCGGCAGGCCGAGCACTGATGAGGACTTCCAAAAATAATCAAACAAGGAGAGCAGCGTCAGGGCAAGCGCGATGAGCATGATGCCCCAGGCGAGAAGGTTCGTCGCCAACGCGAGGGATGTGCCGACAGAGGCAATGAGCGCCGTATCCTTTATGATGAATCCGATGACCGCCATAATCTGGAAAACGGTTTTGACCTTGCCCAGGGAGCTGGCGGCAATGACCTGGTTCTCCGCCGAGGCAACCATGCGCAGGCCCGACACCAAAAAATCGCGGCCGATGATGACAAGCGCCACCCAGGCTGGCAGTTTTCCCAACTCGATGAGGGCGAGCAAGGCGGCCGTGACGAGTATCTTGTCGGCAAGCGGGTCGAGGAACTTGCCCAAGTTGGTGACCTCATTGCGCGAACGCGCGAGGTAGCCATCGAGCCCATCCGTGGTCGCAAGCAGCGTAAACACGGCAGCCGCCACCCAGGGCTTTAACGTCTGCGCCAAAAGGGGGTCGGGCGCCCACGTGGGCCAGGGCGCAAGCAGGAGAAACACGAACACGGGAATAAAGATGATGCGCAGAGTGGTAACGATGTTCGCCGGAGTAAGCAACTCGCGATAACTTTTCTTATCTGTCATAATCTGCCCCCTGTGACCCTTCCGTCCAGTTCATAACAGTACGATTCTACCATCGTAGCAGAAACAAGATCGCCGATGTCCCCTTTGTTGAGATGTACCATGCCGTCCACCTCGGGAGCCTGACCCTTCGTCCGCCCCAGCAGAGGGTAGACGTCGCTCTCGGCGTCCTCATCACGCTCGATGACGAGGACCTCCTCCAGCGCACCCACGCGGGCCGCAGTTTTTGCAAAACCGATGGCGTCGGCCAGATCGCGCAGACGCTGCGCCCGCGCCCGCCGCGTGCGTGGCGGCACCTGGTCGGTGCGGCTGCCGGCAACGGTGCCCTCCTCCTGCGAGTACGGGAACACACCGACGTAGTCGAAGGCGGCCTGCTCGATGAATCGCTCAAGCTCGCGCGCTTCGGCGCGAGTCTCACCAGGAAACCCGGCTATGACGGTGGTCCTCAGTGCGACGCCCGGCAGGGCCGCCCGGATGCGGGCGAGCAGCTCAAGGTACTCCGCACCGCTGCCGCTGCGGTTCATCTCCTTGAGCACGCGCGCGTTGGCGTGCTGGAGCGGCAGATCGAGGTAGTTGCAGATGTTGACGTGGCGCGCCATCGTCGCGAGCAGCTCGCTGGTGATGCCGCTCGGTTGCAGGTACATGACCCGAAACCAGGTTGAGGGGAAGCCCGTGGCAAGCAGTTCAAGCAGCTCGGCAAGGTTGTGGGGAGG
>JAITEK010000141.1 GCA_031282085.1 Coriobacteriales bacterium | reverse complement strand
GCGGCGATATTCTGGGCATCGTGGGCCTCAACGGCAGCGGCAAATCGACTTTGCTCAAACTCATCTCGGGCATTATGAAGCCCACCGAGGGCACGTTACGGCGCGTCGGCGCCGTCTCGCCTCTCATCGAGTTGGGGGCGGGCTTTGACGCCGACCTCACCGCGCGCGAAAACGTCTTTCTCAATGGAGCGGTTCTCGGCTTCTCACGCAAGCAGATGCAGGAGAAATACGAGCACATCATCGAGTTCGCCGAGCTTGAAGAATTCCAGGATGTTCCCATCAAAAAGTTCTCGTCGGGTATGAAGGCGCGGCTTGGCTTTTCCATAGCGACCACCATCGAGCCCGAGATCCTCATAGTTGATGAGATACTGGGCGTGGGGGACTTCAAGTTCAGGAAAAAGAGCGAGCAGCGCATCCAGGACCTCATGCAGGGCGGAACCACGGTGCTTCTGGTCTCGCACAGCATCGAACAGATAAAGAAGCTCTGCGATCGTGCAATCTGGCTCGAGAAGGGCAAGAAGATCATGGATGGAGAAGCCCTGGAGGTTTGCGCGGCCTACGAAGGAGCTTCATGAGCGACTCGGCCCAGCAGCCCAAGAAGCCTCGCGCCCTCAGCTGGGGAAACCTCGTCCGCATCCTCCGCAGCATTCATTCTCTGGGATTTCGGGTGACGCTCCGTCGCGTTCGGAACAGGCTCAGATCACGCAAACAGGCAGCTCCTGATACGGGCTTTGTTTTGGACGAGAAAGTCTTTGCGCAGCAGCGATCCCACGTATTCCGCAACAGGCATAGCTTCAGCATTCTGGTTCCCCTTTACAATACCCCGCTTGGGTTTCTCCGGCCCATGATAGAGTCCGTGCAAAACCAGAGTTATGAGCACTGGGAGCTTTGCCTTGCTGATGCGAGCGATGACGCTCATACGGAAGTGGGCGCGTGCTGCCAGGAATATGCGCAGGCAGACCCGCGTATCGTCTACCAAAAACTCACTGAGAACCGGGGCATCGCCGCCAACACCAACAGCGCGCTTGAGCTTGCGGGAGGAGACTACTGCGCGTTGCTCGATCACGACGACGTCCTGCATCCGTCGGCTCTTTACGCGGTTGCGGAGTGCATCGAGGCACAGGGCGCAGATATGGTCTACACCGACGAGATAACCTTCAGCGGCGCGCCCGAGGACGGCTATTTTGCCCACTTCAAACCGTCGTTTTCGCCAGACACCCTGCGAAGTTACAACTACATCTGCCATTTTCTTGTGTTCAGCAGAGAGCTTCAGCGGCGCGTGGGACTGTTCAAGAGCGAATGCGACGGCTCTCAGGACTACGACTTCATCCTGCGCCTGAGTGAGCAGGCAACCTGCATCCGCCATATCCCCCGCATCCTCTACTACTGGCGTGCTCACCCGCATTCGGTAGCCGCGGGCGCGGAAGCAAAAACCTACGCGCTTGCGGCGGCCAAACGGGCGCTCAGCGCACATCTTGCACGCGTGGGGCTTGCCGGGAGTGTGGAGGACGCCTCGCTGCCCACGGTATATCGCATCAGGTACAAGTTGCAGGGAGAACCGCTCGTCTCCATCATCATCCCCAACAAGGATCACGCTGAGGATCTGGGGCGTTGCCTTGAGTCGATTGTTGCCAAAAGCAGTTACCGCAACTACGAGCTGCTCATCGTTGAGAACAACAGCACGCAGAGCGAAACCTTTGCCTTTTACCAAACGCTCAAGCAGGGGAAGATCGGCCAGGCTGGCTCTGCTGGGAGCTGCCAATCGCTGCCAGTGCCTCTGGAGGTTCTTGAGTATGAAGGAGGCTTTAACTTCTCTGCCATCAACAACTTCGCGGTGCGCAGGGCGCGAGGCGAGGTCTTGCTTTTTCTCAATAACGATACCGAGGTGATAAGCCCCGACTGGATACAGGAGATGCTCATGTTCGCCCAGCGCCCCGATGTGGCAGCCGCGGGCGCCCGGCTCCTGTACCCCGACGGCACCGTCCAACACGCGGGCGTTATCCTCGGCATAGGCGGCGTGGCGGGCCACGCGCACAAGACCTTCAGACGCGACGAACCCGGCTATGCGAGCCGCCTGCAATTGGCGCAGAATATCTCAGCGGTCACCGGCGCCTGCCTCATGGTGCGTAAAGAAGTGTTTGAGGAAGTGGGCGGTTTTGATGAGGATTTCTCGGTCGCCTTCAACGACATCGACCTTTGTATGAGGTTTCGCGCTCAAGGCTACCTGAACGTCTTCACCCCTTTTGCGGAGCTGTACCACCATGAGTCGAAGTCGCGCGGCCTTGAAGACACGGCAGAGAAGCTCAAGCGCTTCCGCGGCGAGTCTCTCATGTTCCAGCGCCGCTGGAGCAGAGAACTTGAAGCAGGCGACCCCTACTACAACCCCAACCTCACCCTCGCCCACGAGGACTTCTCCCTACAAACGCATCGCACCACCTCCCCACCAAGATAACGCCTGGGACAGGGGGACGGGGCAACTGTCCCACCTGGCGAGGCTGTTGCTGCATCGAGAACGTGTCATCGTGTGGGACAGTTGCCCCGTCCCCCTGTCCCAGTCCCAGTTGCCCCGTCCCTCCTCTGCTTCGTGAGTGTGTGAAGGCTGACAATTCTGGATGGTGTTGGGGGAGTGGTAGGCTATAATGGTGGTTCCCCAAGATGAGAGGTGAGATAGTTTATGATTGATAAGAAAAGTGTTGAAGAAGTGCTTGAGCTTATCCGTCCCGCGTTGCAGGCAGACGGCGGCGACGTCCAATTGGTGGATGTTTCTGAGGATGGCGTGGTCGAGGTTGAGTTGCAGGGCGCCTGCAAAGGTTGTCCCATGAGCCAACTGACGCTCGCGAACAGCGTCGAGCGCGTTTTGAAGGACCGTATCCCCGGGATAAGCAAGGTAGTGCCTGCACTGTAATGGTCCTTTCAGATAAGAGCATCAAAGAAGAATTGGCTTGTGGGCGTATCCGTCTTGAGCCGCTTGACTATGAGGATATACAGCCTGCGAGTATCGACGTCCATCTGGGCGATGGCTTCCGTGTGTTCCGTAACTCGCGCTATCCTTTCATCGACCCGAGCATCGACCAGCCCGACCTGACCGAGCTCATCACCGCGACCAGGCGCGAACCGTTTGTCCTGCATCCCGGTGAGTTCGTGCTGGGCACCACGCTTGAGTGCGTCACGCTGCCCGACGACATCCTCGGCAAACTCGAGGGCAAGAGCACGCTCGGACGCATCGGCCTGCTTATCCACTCGACGGCCGGCTACGTCGATCCCGGTTGGCACGGCTACCTCACGCTGGAGCTTTCCAACGTGGCAAACCTCCCCATTCTGCTTTCGCCGGGGATGAAGATCGGACAGATAGCCTTTGAGCGGATGACAACGCCGGTGGAGCGCCCCTACGGTTCGGCGGAACTCGGCAGTCACTACCAGGGACAGCGCGGTCCCACGCCTGCTCGTTCGCTCGGCCTATGAGTGCTGCTGCAACGGTCTGCTGGAGCCTGCGCGGCTGCGATGAGGAGATGTGGTCGCGGTGCCCCCATGCCATCGCGAGTGTTGACGGCGTGTGCCCCGCCGAGTGCTACTACACCATCTGTCAGCGCAACCAGCGCCAGCTCACCTCGGATATAAACCTCCTCCTCGATTCCTCCGTGGACCGCCGAGCGGCTATCAAGGAGAACTGCCTCAACTGTGCCTTCTTCCTCAAGAACGCCCCACGCGTGTAGGGGACGGGGCAGAGGGGGACAGCGGGGGACGGGGCAAGTGTCCCATTTTGCCAAGGC
>JAITEK010000138.1 GCA_031282085.1 Coriobacteriales bacterium | reverse complement strand
GTAGTGCAGCAGATATACGAGCAGATGCTCGAGCCCAAGGTCGTTATCGCCTGCGGCATCTGCGCCTGCACGGGCGGCATCTTCAAGGAGTGCTACAACACGCTCGGTGGTGTGGACGTGGCGATTCCCGTGGATGTATACGCCCCCGGCTGCGCCGTTCGGCCCGAGGCCATCATCGACGCGGTGGTTGCCGGGCTGGGCGTCCTGGAGGAGAAGCGCAAGGCGCTCGCCGCCGGCACGATAGAGGTCGCCGCGCTGCCTGCCTGCGTTACCGCCGCCGACAAGGTAGTGGATGGCCAGACCGTGCGCGCCGAGGCCCTTGAGACAACCATCGGAGGTGCGTCCGACCATGCATAACGAGAAACCACAGGTATTCATCGACATAGATTATCACGAGCTGAGTCAGCGGATAGCGGACTACGACGAGCGCGGCTGGCGCTTTGTGAACATCTGCGGCAGCACGGTAGAAGGCGGGGTTGAGCTCATCTACAGCTTCTCCGACGGGCTACCCCTGGAGAACCTGCGCTTCACGGTGAGCAACGAGGAGATCATCCCCTCGGTCTCGGACCGCTTCCCCAACGCGTTCTTCTTCGAGAATGAGACCCATGATCTGTTCGGCGTGCGGTTCTCCGGCATCTCCATAGACTTCGACGGTGAGTTCTACACCGTCGCGGTGCCCACCCCCATGAACCCCCACTCCGCCGATGCGCGCGAGGCAGCGGCCAATAACACCTATGGCGCCGCGAACTACGGCGAGTGCCCCGTGCCCGAGCCTGCGCCCGTGTCGGCGCCAGAACCTGAGCCGGCGGCCTCAACTGACACAGCCGACGACTCGTCAACCGGAGAGGAGGTGCGCTGAACGTGGGAAAGAGAACGGTTATCCCCTTTGGGCCACAGCATCCCGTTTTACCTGAGCCGATGCACCTCGACCTCGTCATCGAGGACGAAAGGGTCATCGAGGCCATCCCTCAGATGGGCTTCATCCATCGCGGCCTTGAGAAACTCGTTGCCAAGAAGGACTTCATGCAGTTCGTGCTCGTTGCCGAGCGCATCTGCGGCATCTGCGCCTTTGGACACAGCCTCGGCTACTCCGAGACGGTAGAGGCCCTCATGGGCATCGAGGTCCCCAAGCGCGCCGAGTACCTGCGCGTGGTCTGGCATGAGCTCTCAAGGATACACAGCCACCTGCTCTGGCTCGGTCTTCTGGCCGACGCCTTTGGCTACGAGAACCTGTTCATGCAATGCTGGCGTTTGCGCGAAGACGTGCTCGACATCTTTGAGGAGACCACCGGTGGACGCGTCATCCTCACCGCCTGCAACGTCGGCGGCGTGGAGCAGGACATCGAGAACAGCGAGCTTGCGGGCATCGTCATCCGGCTCGACGCCATGCGCTCCGAGTACGGCGAGCTCCTCAAGACTTTCCTCAAGGACCGCTCGGTTAAAAGTCGCCTGGTGGGCGTGGGTTATCTCTCCAAGGAGGACGCCTTCAAATTCGCTTGCGTAGGGCCTTTCGGTCGCGCCTCGGGGCTTGAGGACGACGTGCGCATGTTCGGCTTTGGCGCCTACGGCGACCTGGCGGAGTTTGCGCCCGTTGTCTCCAACGACGGAGACGGTTACGCGCGCTGCGAGGTGCGGGCGCTTGAGGTGCTCCAGTCCATCGACATCATCAAGGAGATGGTAGACAAGATACCGGACGGCCCCTTCAACCAGAAGATCAAGGGCGCGCCCGAGGACGGCTCTTACTCATCCTCACGTCTTGAGCAGCCGCGCGGCGAGTGCTACTACTTTGCCAAGGGCAACGGAACCAAGTTCCTGGAGCGGTTCCGCATCCGCACCCCCACTTCGCAAAACGTCGCGGGCATGGTGCAGACGCTCCAGGGCTGCGAGTTGGCCGACGTGCCGCTTAACGTGTTGACCATCGACCCCTGCATCAGCTGTACGGAGAGGTAGGCGTAGGTTATGGGGAGTTTCCATTTAACGAAGATGTCGCTGCGTAACCTGTTCAAGAAGCCGGCGACCAAGATGTACCCGGTAGTCGCGCCGACGTATACCAGCCGCAGCAAGGGTCACGTGACCTGCGACATGAAGGAATGTATCCTGTGCAACATCTGCGAGAAGCGCTGCCCCACGCACGCTATCGCCGTGAACAAGCCCGATGAGACCTGGAGCATCGACAACTTCTCCTGCATCCAGTGCCTCAGCTGCGTACGCGCCTGCCCCAAGGCCTGCCTTACGATGGAGCCGGACTACACCAAGGCCGCGTTTACCAAAAGCACCGTCACGCTGCACAAACCTGAGTTGACGCCCGAGGAGAAGGCCGCCAAGGAAGCTGCCGAAAAGGAGAAAGCCGAGCGCATCGCCAAGGCGAAAGCGGCAAAAGCAGCCCGAGACGCCGCCGCAGCCGCTTCGGAGTGATATAACTCCTCATTACACAAAGCCGCCCTATTTGACATTCCCGGCGCCAGGCGCCGGGAATTTTCGTAGGATTTGCCTGGACTTTAGCCCTCTGCGCTTTCTTCCTCAAGGAGGTTGCGCGTCTTGGAGGGGTCTACGGGGATGCCCGGGCCCATGGTGGTGGCAAAGGTCACCGTCTTTACGTAGCGGCCCTTTGAGGCGGCGGGCTTGACCCTCAGTATCTCCTCAAGCAAAGTCGCGTAGTTCTCAACGAGCTTGGCGTCGTCAAAGGAGACCTTGCCGATGGGCACATGGCAGATGCCATAGCGGTCGGCGCGATACTCCACACGGCCGGCTTTGAGCTCGCCGACTATCCGGGCGACATCATTGGTCACAGTGCCGAGCTTGGGGTTGGGCATGAGGCCACGGGTGCCGAGGATCTTACCGAGACGGCCGACTTTGGCCATCTGATCGGGCGTGGCGACAGTCGCGTCAAAATCGAGGAATCCGCCCTGTACGCGCGCCACCAGATCGTCGGAACCGATAAC
>JAITEK010000126.1 GCA_031282085.1 Coriobacteriales bacterium | reverse complement strand
GCGTGCCGCCGTGGGCTTAGACCCCTTGACCATTCGCCTTTCGCTCGGTCTTGAGAACGCCGACGACCTCATCGCCGACCTTGAGCAGGCTTTTGAGGTCGCCTTCGCAGACTGAATCTGGGACAGGGGGACGGGGCAACTGTCCCACATGATGACACGTTCCCGATGCGGCAACAACCTCACCAGGTGGGACAGTTGCCCCGTCCCCCTGTCCCACCCTCGTCCCACCGTCTTAGTCCCAGCAGCGGTGCCTCTAGCGCCTGCCCTCCTCCTGTAACCAATAGCAAAAGAAGTGCCGCCGCTTTTCGGTTTACTATTGACTTCTATAATATTATACGTTATATAATATTGTATTGTTCATTGATTGGAGGTGACTTCTTTGAGTTTCCCGATAACAGCGGGCTTGCTCGACGCCTGTGTGCTCTCCATGCTCTCGCACGACGACACATACGGTTACGAGTTAACCCAGAAGCTCCACGAGAGCTTACAGGTTTCGGAATCGACGCTTTATCCCGTCCTGCGCCGGCTCCAAAGCAGCGCGTTCCTGCGAACCTATGATGTTCCGCATCAGGGACGCAACCGAAGATATTACGCAATCACCGATGACGGCCGAGCCAAACTCAACGAGTTCAGAGAAGACTGGGACGAGTTTCGAGGCAGAATCGATGACTTTTTGAGGAGTGATTCCTGATGGACAGGTTAACCTATCTTACCGAACTGACAAAGGCGCTCAGCGGATTGGGCGCTTCTGACCGAGAGAACGCCCTTGCCTACTATGGCGAATACCTCGCCGAAGCCGAGGCAACGGCCGAGGGAGAGCTGGATGCCAGTGCGATCCTCGGAAGCCCTCGCACCCTGGCTGCGCAGATAAAAGCGGATATCGCCATGGGCGATTCTGAACCGACCATAGCGCCGGCTCCCCTTCCCAGCACAGGCGATGAGAACCCGGTAGCTCCCGGGACGCAATCTGAGCCAATCGGAGAAGCACCTCCAGGCATGCCAGCAGGCGCGGCAAGCAGCATACCGGCCGGAGTGCCCGCAGGAGTACCATCACAGAGCACGCCGAAAAAATCCGAGATGGGTGTGGTCTGGACAGTAGTGCTGGCGCTTTTGGCGATTCCCGTTGGAGTGCCGCTCGCCATCGCTCTCATAGCCGTGGTATTCGCCCTTTTCGTCACGCTTGGCGCGCTGCTCTTTTCCTTAGCCGCCGTTGTGGTGGCGTTTCTGGTCGCGGCTATCCTCTGCGGACTCGTCGGGATATACCTCCTGTTCGCAGATTTTGTGACAGGCCTGTTCTACTTGGGAACCAGCCTCGTGACGATGGGGCTTTGCATCCTTTTCGGCATGGCGTTCTGGCAGTTGGGAAAGCTCTGCATCCAAGGCGTCGCCCATCTCCTCAACACTATTCGCAAACGGCTTACCCAGCGTGAAAGGAATCCCTCATGAAACGAACGACAAAGATACTATTGATAGTCGCCGTAGGACTTATCCTCGTCGGCGGCATCCTCGGCACCATCGGTTATGCGCTCGGCGGCCTGAAAGCCGTGAACCTGACTTCGCAGGGGGTGATTGTGGCTTCCGACGAAGGCGGTGTCCTCGCTTCAGTAGATGAACAGTGGGACGAGATCACCGGCCTTGACATCAACCTTGACGTCCTTGATCTGGAGCTTGTACCTGGTGACACCTTTAAGCTTACGGGCAGCTATGACTCCCGGTTGATGGATCTCCGGGTATCGGAGGACGACGGTGTTCTTACGGTACGCAGTACCTACCGGGAGCGGTGGGGGTTTGGCTTGTTCGGCATCCACGAGACCGACCTGGGGCCGGGGCTGACACTCACCTATCCGCGAGGAACGAAGTTTGAACAGGTGTCCGTTAGCGGTGACTTTGGCGAGCTACGAGTAGAGGGGCTCGACGCCAGATCCCTGAAAACCGAGCTCAGTGCTGGCAGCTTTACCGGTCGGGACATCACCGTACAAGAGCTTGAGGTGGACTTGGACGCAGGAAGCGCCGAATTGGACGGGCTGGAGGTTGTTGACAGTGCCCGCATGCTCATGAGCGCCGGGCGTCTTGACCTCAAGGACTCAACCGTAGAGAACCTTTCGGCCACGTGTAACATGGGAGACTTCGACTTCTCGGGCACTTTGAGCGGCAGGGCGGACATTAAGATGAACCTCGGTGACCTTGATATGAGGCTCGATGTCGCCGAGAGGGACATGGCCTACTCCATCGAAAGCTCCATGGGCAGCGCCACGCTGAATGGACGCAACGCCAGATCCTCCACGCAAAGCGATGCCTCGTCGCCAAAGCTCACACTCGATGTCAGCCTGGATATGGGTTCTGCGGACATACGAACGAAGTAAAGGGATTACGCGGAGAGGCTGTTGGTTGCGGTGAAGAGCATAGTCCTGCGGTCAGGGCCGTGTGTCGCGCTGCGCGCTCTTTATGCGTCGCCTGCTGTCGCGGACGACTGGATTCTGGCATAAAGCCAGAATGACGGGCAGGGGACGGGCATCCGTTACCTCGCCCGTCATCTTGGGCTTGTCCCAGGATCCAACCGGCGGCGGTAGCTACCGGAACCTTAATACACCGCGGAACGGCGTCAGCCGTCCTCGTGGCATAGGCGCGATGGCGGGCGGGCGCTATGCGGAGAGGACGTGGGGTGTTTGGTTGCGCGCTGCCAGTTGTTTGGCGGCCTGCGTGGGGGTCGCGGTCTTTGGGCGGAGGTTGCGCAGTTGGGGTGGTATCTGCTCGCACATGGTGCCCCAGAAGCGTTTGGGCATGAAATTGCGCTGGCAGGTGGGGTTGCGGCGCTCCTCTATCGCTATCGTGTCGTAAAAGGTCTGCCACAGCGACTGGAACGCGTCCTCAACCATCGTCTGTTCCGGCACTTGGATGTCCCGCGCATCGACGAGCCACCAACGCTCGGTATCGAACACCCCCGATAAGCCATGCCGCGCGTCGTAGATCATGAAAGGCTGCACATTGAAGCGCGCGGCGAAGTGCCCCATGATGAGCGGCACCACACTCGCCTTTGGCTCTATGCGTGAGAAGTAGACCCCATTTCGTAACTGGGCGAAGCGCACGAATTGCAGCATATAGTGCGCCTCCTTGGAGACCTGCCTGAGCACCTCCTCAAAGGCATTGACCGCAGGATTGGCCAGGTGGGCGCAGGAGCCCCTCCCCTTTCGCATCGTATACAGCAGGTAGCGGACGATGACGCCGCCTTTCTCCCCATCGTCGGAGAGGAATACCTGTTTGATGTTGTCGTAGGCACGCTCCCCCAGTTTGTTGATGACGCCCACCTGCACGCGCTCGGCCTTCTCCGCATCGGTGAGGATGGGGATGTAGGAGCAGAGCAGGCTTTGCTGGAGACAGTGCTCCTGCGCCACGTTGAGCGGCGCCTCCCGACGAGCGAAGGCCTCAAAGACAGCCGTCAGCATCCCCTCGAGTGTGCCATCATAGAGGTAGACAGGCTGGGCGTCGTCCATGAGGGCGTTCATGGGGCGACCTTTGCCAGGGCCCCGGATGCAGGCAGCGCCTGTCGAGAGCCAACGGCGTTCCCTTGCAGTCCGTAGGGTGACATGTTGCGGGGTGCTTGGCCGCTCATCCCCACGGCAACGCCGAACGCTGCCTCCCTCTCCCCCGCCACAGCGTCGAACAACGAGAGCTGGCCATCAACCGCACCCTTGAGACGACGCCGCTTCGCCTGCGCGGTAAGCTCCCGATAAATGGAGACCGGGTCGAACAGCACTCCCTTCGCAAACCTCCCGTTGCAGGTGATGAAGTACTTCGCACGTTTGAGGGTGATGCCCAGCCGCTTGAGGTCCTCAAAGCGCAACGAGCGCTCCCGCCGGGCGCACAGGATGCGCTTGGCGCCGCGTACACCCACCCCGGGTATGCGCAGGAGCATCTCATAGGGCACGCGGTTGACCTCAGCGGGGAACTGATCGATGTGATTGAGCGCCCAGTTGCACTTGGGGTCTATGAGCGGGTCGAGGAAGGGATGCTCCTCGTCGATGATCTCGTTTACGTCAAAACCATAGAAGCGCATGAGCCAATCCGCCTGATAAAGCCGATGCTCGCGCAGCAGCGGCACCGCACCCGGCGCAGGAAGCAGCGGGTTGGTGTTCACGGGGATGTACGCGCTGAAGAACACCCGCTGCAACTCCAGGCGCTGGTACAGGCTCGCCGAGAGCCTGAGTATGTGATAGTCGCTTTCCGGCGAGGCGCCGATTATCATTTGCGTGCTCTGCCCCGCGGGGACGAAGCGCGTGCGCCGCACCGTGGAAAGCCGTCTGTCCTGATAGTTCGCCCTGATGCCGTCGCGTACAAAGGCCATCGGTTTGAGTGCGCTGGCCCCCGCCTTCTCGGGAGCAAGCAGCTTGAGGCTTTTCTCCGAGGGGAACTCGATGTTGAGGCTCACACGGTCGACCAGCACACCGAGCCGCACCAGCAGTTCGGGTGAGGTCCCCGGGATCGCCTTGGCATGGATGTAGCCACGAAACCCATACTCCTCGCGTAGAAGATAGATGGCCTCACACATCCGCTCAGTCGTGTAGTCGGGGTTCTTGAGGACGCCCGAGGAGAGGAACAGTCCCTCTATGTAGTTGCGCCGGTAGAAGCCGATGGTCAACTCGGCAAGCTCGCGGGCTGAGAAGGTCGCGCGCGGGACCTCGTTGGAACGACGGTTCACGCAGTAGGCGCAGTCGTAGGAGCATACGTTTGAGAGCAGTATCTTGAGCAACGTGATGCAGCGCCCATCCGCTGAGAAGCTATGGCAGATGCCTGCCGAGGTGGCAGCACCCAGTTGCCCCTTCACCGCCGCGCGGTTGACCCCGCAGCTCGTACAGGCCACGTCGTACTTTGCGGCATCGGCCAGTATCGTGAGCTTATCCAGCAACTCCATAAGGCAGCATCCTCCCAAAACGAACACCTGTTCGCTTTATCCTATACGAACAGATGTTCGCTGTCAAGGAGTCGGCCGCCATTCATACGGATAATCCGCAGCTGCCGGTTATTGTCTTTGCCCTATATTGTCTGTATGCTGAACCAATAACACTTTTGTCTCGGGTGTTCGTGTGGTGCGCGCTCGAAACAGCGACAAGGATCTCGCCCCTTGCCCCTCGGAGCGACTCGAACGCGCTCAGGCGGACTCACCCCTACTGGAATACGGAGAGGGACAGCCATGTTCAGTGGATTGCGGCTCAAAAGCAAGATCTTCTTCCTGGTTACTGCCGTGGTAATAATCGCACTCGTTGCCAATATCGTTATCGTCACCAGCAAGAGCATCGACTCCGCCAAGACCAACGCCTACAACCTTGCCGATGAGACGGCGGACAAATATAAACAGGAGATCATGGCGGAGTTGCAGGGCGCCCGTGTGACGTCTGAGACCCTCAAGGCCGTCTTCGAGTCGTTGAAGGCGCACGACATCACCGACCGCGCGGTGATGAACGACATCCTCAAACAGGCGCTCAGCCAAAAAGAGTACATCACGGCCTTCTGCATCGCCTATGATCCCAACGCCTTGGACGGTAAGGACAGCGAGTTCGCCGGTCTTGAACCGGTTTACGATGAGACCGGGCGCTATGCCCCCTACTGGAACAAACTGGGAGGCAACCTCGCCGTAGAGCCGCTGGCCGACATCGACATCGCGGACTGGTACTACGTCCCCAAAGAGACGCATGCGGAATACATCACCGATCCCTACCCCTTCACGGTGCAGGGCCAGGACGTGATGCTGGCCAGCTTTGTCTTCCCTATCATCAGCGATGGCGAGTTCATCGGCATCATCGCCTCCGACATAGTGCTGGACAAATTGCAGGAGATGGTCACACAGCCCAATGTGCACAGCAACGGCGCCGTTACGGCTATCTACACCAATTCGGGGGCTGTGGTGGCGCACCCCAACAGGGATTTCCTCGGCAAGAGGCTTGCCGATACGGTCGGCGCCGATGAGGCGGACCAGGCTTTTGCCGCTGCCGCGGCCGAGGCCATCGCTGCGGGCGAATCGTACAGCTACAGCGGCAACGACTACTACACCGTGTTCATGCCTATCAAGTTCAGCGAGTCCACCAGTGCCTGGTCGGTAGCCGT
Source organism: Coriobacteriales bacterium (assembly GCA_031282085.1). Lineage (GTDB taxonomy): Bacteria > Actinomycetota > Coriobacteriia > Coriobacteriales > UBA8131 > JAITEK01. The sequence continues at coordinate 6,241 of JAITEK010000126.1, read as the reverse complement.
GAGCATCCCCATGGATGAGGTGCTCAAAAGCGCTAATGAGATACGCAATTATACATTGATCGTCTCCGTCGTCTCGCTTATCGCCATCGCGGCGCTGCTCTATCTCATCGCCTACAGCATCTCCCGGCCAATCCTCGCACTGACCAACACCGCCAAAGCTCTCGGCGAGGGTAATCTCGCTGTAGAGGTCCCTTTTGCCAAGAACAAGGATGAGATCGGCGTTCTTGCCAATACCTTCCGGCTGATGGCTGAGCAGATCAAGGAGCTCATCACCCGACTGCAGAATTACGCGCGGGAACTGGAGGAGAAGAACGAGAACCTCCGCCAGCTCAACAGCGAGCTGCTGGTCGCCAAGGAGGAGGCAGAGGCGTCCAGCCGGGCCAAGAGCGAGTTCCTCTCCAACATGAGCCATGAGATGCGCACGCCCATGAACGCCATCATCGGTATGTCGGCCATCGGTATGTCTTCCGAGGAAACGCAGCGCAAGGATTACGCGTTCCGCAAGATAGACAACGCTTCGCGTCATCTGCTCGGCGTCATCAACGACGTCCTCGACATAAGCAAGATCGAGGCCGGCAAACTTGAGCTCTCGACCGTGGATTTTAACTTCTACGATGCGTTAGCACAGGTAGATAACGTCATTCACTTAAAGCTGGACGAGAAGCGACAGATCTACGAAACCGCCATAGACAAGCGCATCCCCGCCATCGTGCACGGCGACGACCAACACCTGCGCCAGGTGCTGGTGAACCTTCTCTCCAACGCGGTCAAATTCACCGACGAGGGCGGGAAGGTCGGCCTGGAAGCGACCTTGCAGACCGCCGACGACGCTGGCTACACGCTGCGCTTTGCCATCTCCGACAACGGCATCGGCATCTCCAACGAGCAGCGGGACAGCCTGTTCCAGGCGTTTCGGCAGGCCGACAACTCCACCTCGCGCCGCTTTGGCGGCACCGGCCTGGGCCTGGCAATCTCCAAGAACATAATCGAGATGATGGGTGGGAAGATCTGGCTTGAGTCAGAACCGGGCAAGGGCTCGACGTTCTTCTTCACCGTTACCCTGGGTAGGCAGCAGGCCCCTGTTGACGCGGACGATAAGAGCGAGGGCGCGGGCGGGGCACACGACGTTTCGCCCGGTGGCTTCTCGGGGCGTCGCGCGCTTTTGGCAGAAGACAATGCGACCAACTGCGAAATCGTGATGGCGCTGCTTGAGCCGATGGAGCTTGCCCTCGATTGCGTGACCAATGGCGACGAGGCGGTGCGTCTGTTCAGCGAGCAACCGGGGCGCTACGACATCATCTTCATGGATATGCAGATGCCTGTCATGGATGGCCTTGAGGCCACCCGTCGCATCCGGGCAATCGAGGCCGATGGCACGGACGCGGGCGGCAGTAAAACCCACGTGCCGATCATCGCCATGACGGCTAACGTCTTTAAGAACGACATCGAGAGGTGCCTCGAGGCCGGCATGGACGACCACGTGGGCAAGCCTCTGGACTTCACACGGGTTATGGGGATACTGCGTAAATACCTGTGATGACGCCCATCGTGTGTCGCACGGTTGGCGTCAGGTTTACAACCCGGCTTTCTTAATCGCTTTCTCGTAGGCGGCGTAGGTGTTGGGAGGGCTGCCGAGGAACAGGGAGCTTACCACGCCGTCACGGTCGATGATGATGGTGTACGGAATGCCGTCGGCGGGGTAACGCGCAGAGATCGTCCCCTTCTCGTCGATTACCCAGCGGAAATCGTAGCCGGCGTCGCTGATGAAGGCGCGGGCGCTGGCAGGGTCGTCGCTGACGTTGACAGTCAACACCTCCAACTCAGGATAGTCCTTCTTGAGCTCGGCCAAAGCGGGCATCTCCTTCACACAGGGGCCGCACCAGGATGCCCAGAGGTTGAGGAGCACGACCTTGCCCTTGAGCTCCGAGAGGCTGCCGCTCTCCTCATCGGTGGTAACGTAGGAGAAGTCCGGCGCACTCGCACCCTCCTTTACCACCGCGTTAGACGCCGGCGCGCTCGTGCCGTTCTCCACAGTCGCGTTGGGCGCAGGCGTGCCCTCCGAAGCGGCTCCCCCCTCGCAAGCCGTCAGGACAGCCACCGACAGCAGCGCCGCCAACAGGACCGCACCCATTCTCAACATCTTCTTGATCTTCATGGCGCTACCGTTTCTCTCTCGTCATGCTCGGAACAAGCCCGGCAATGAGGGACTTCCTGATGCGAGGTCTTTTTCTCGCGCCGGTCCGTCAGCAGCCCTTTGAGCGTGAATGTGATGGCGCCCTGCTCACAGTGGCGCGCACAGGAGCCGCACTGGATGCACTCCCGGTCGCTGACGGCGGTAACGTCCATCTTACACGTCTGGGTGCAGGCGCCGCAACGCGTGCAGCGCGCCTCGTCGACCTGATAGCGCAGCAGGGCAACGCGGTTGAAGAAGGAATACAGCGCCCCCAGCGGACACAGGAAGCGGCAGAACGGCCGGTAGATGAACAGACAGACGCCGATAATGACGATGAGCACGGCGAGCTTGAAGGCGAACTGCCCGCCCAGCAGACCGCGCAGGCCCTCGTTGCCAGCGACGAGGGGGATGCCCGCCTCAAGCGTCCCGGCCGGGCACAGCCACGCGCAGAAGAAGGGCAGCGCCGGTGCGTCGGACAGCCCCAGCCCCAGGGGTATGGCCACCACTGTAACGCCCAGCACCACGTACTTGCCTTTGCTGGCGATGCGGCTCCAGGCGCCTTTGCGCAGCTTGGGCAGGGGGACTTTGTCGAGCAGCTCTTGGATGAGACCGAAGGGACACAGCCAGCCGCAGACCGTCCGGCCGAAGAGCGCGCCAAAGGCCAGCAGCGTGCCCACCAGGTAGAACGGCAGCTTGCGGTCGGCGGCGCCGAGCGCAGCCTGCAACGACCCGATGGGGCAGGCGCCGAGGGCCCCCGGGCACGAGTAACAGTTGAGCCCCGGAACGCAGACGGCCTTGAGCGGCCCCTGGTAGATGCTGGCGTTGGCGAACCCCGGGAGGTTGAGGTTGTAGAGCAGCGCGGCAAGCAGTTGGATGACGCGTCGCTTGTGCCTGCGCAGGCGCAGGGACAGACCCCGGACGCCGCACATGCCCACCTGCCGGACCTTCCTCAACATCTTCCCTCACCCGATGCCGATGCACTCGAAGCAGATGAGCGCGGCTTTACGCAGCGTGTCGAGCGCGTCGCCTTGGACAACGCCCGCAGCGATGAGCAGGCTGGCGGCTGCCAGCATCACAAAGACTGCTATCGGATGTTGACGTGTGTGTTTCATAAAACTCAGCTCAAGGAGATGGCCTTTAATCTGTTAAAACGTTCGCTACGTGCCGCTTGCGACCGCCTCCGGAACGCTCGGACCCCGAATGACGAACTTCCCTACTTTAGCGTAGCGGTACCCAGCAGCGCACCCAACAGTCGGTAACCGGGATCGACGAGCAGACCGGTTGCCTTTGCCTCAGCCTCGGTCAGACGCGTGACGCCGTTGGTCGCGATACCGGGCCCCGCCATGACGAAGGGAACCGGCTCGCGGGTATGGCGCTTGGTGGCAACAGGCGTGGGGTGGTCGGGCAAGGCGAGGATGCGTAGCGGATGGGTGGCGCCAAAGGCACGCAGGCGGCTGATGACCTCGCGGTCGATGGCCTCGACCGCGCGCCGCTTGCCTGCGGCGTTGCCGTCGTGACCCTCAGCGTCGGGCGCCTCTACGTGGATGAACGCCACCTCGTTGTCCTCAAGCATCGCAAGCGCGCCCTCGCCCTGAGCGGCGTAGTCGTTATCCGGCCCGTCGGTGACCCCGTCGAAGTGATAGCGCCGGATGCCCGCCAACTGGGCGATGCCGTTGAGCAGATCCACGCCGGAGTTCATGGCGGCGCGTTTGCCGTAGATACTCGTGAAGTCCTCCATATTGCCAGGCCGCATACCCGGCCAGAACGCGAACACGTCGGTCGCGGGCAGCTTGCCTTCTGCGATCCTGCGCGCGTTAACGGGAGAGGCGGCGAGCACCTCTTTTGCGAGCGCCTCAAAATCCTCTATGAACCGCGCCTCGGGGCCGCGCGGCGGATAGTCGGCCACGGGCAGATCGGCGATGTTATGTGCGGCGGCAAGCTCGGTTGCCATAAGGCCCGGTCGCCCCGTAACCACGAGGTACAGGCGAAAACCCGTCCCCTTGTAGAGCTTGAGTGCGCCACCCGCGCTGCTGGCGGCCTCAAACGCCGCGATAAGCTCATCGCCCAGGGCATGCCCGTCCTCGTTTGAGATGTTGTCCGTTGAGTAACTGTGCATGACGCCCTCGGGCGTGACGTTGGTGAGGTTCACGCGCAAGGCGATCTGGTCGTCGCCCAGATCCACGCCGAGCGCAGAAAGCTCCAGCGCGCCGCGGCCAATGGGATAATCCGCCGGGTTATAGCCGACGATCGAGGTGCAGGCCACATTTGAGGACGGCTCCAGCCCATCGGGGACATTGCGGGCAAGCCCCACAAGACCCTGGGCGGCGAGAGCGTCCAGATGAGGGGTCTCGGCCACCTCAAGTGTCGTGAGCCCCGCATATTCCTCCAGTGGCTCTCCCGACGCTCCGTCGAGTATCACCACGGCATAACGCATATCATCATCAATCATATCTGGGTGCGCAACACTTTCCTGCGAACGAGAAGGACTATTCCTCCTGCGACGAGTATACCAGCAAGCAGTGCTATCTGCCTACCGCCCACATCGCCCGTCGCGGGAACCACGCTGCCCCCACTGTCCTCAGCCGTGTTGATGAAGACGACCGCGCACGAGGTCTTGTCTGCTGTAAGCGGCGCCTCGGCCGCAAAGCCCTGCTGCTCCTCGCCGGAGTCCACTTGATAGACAGCCGTATAGCCGCCGCTGCCCTTTGCCTCGGTAACGCGATAGCGCCCCGGCGACAGCCCCGTTATCTCAACCGTATCCTTTGCGGCCAGCGAGAAGGCGCCGCCTGCGTTTGGCGCGCTGAGGCCCGCGTTGCCGGTGATGTTACCGCCGGAGCCGGGGTCGAGCGCGACCGGCTCCCACCGTTCCAGCTCACTGTTATAGCGCTCAAGCACAAACGCGAAGCGGGCAACACCCTCGATGACGCCGCGCACGGTCTTACTCACCGTTAACTTGCCCGTGTAGGTGATGTCATGGGGAACAATGGTGTTCGTAAAGGCGATGGTCCCCGTGGTGGATTGCATGCCGAGCGTCACCTCCGCCGCAAAGCCCGTCTGCAGCGAGCCGGAGTTGATCGCGTAGGCAGCGCTATAGCCGTCAAAGCTCGTCTGCTCGCTGACGCGGTAGCGCCCAAGCGGCAGATTGATGATCTCCACAGTACTGCCATTGACGAGGGAGAACAGGCCGCCGGGGCTGGGGCCGTTCAGGCCGGAGCCACCCGTGATATTGCCGCCGTCACCTGGAATGAGCGGTACCGGCACCCAGTCATCCAAGACGTTATCAAAGACCTCCAGCTTGAGTGCGAAACTGCCGGCATTGGACGCGTCGGTCGCACCCAGCACCGCCTTGCTCACCCGGATGACGCCTCCGTCGCTGTTACCCCGCATGAACAGGTGGCCCTCACCATAGAGGCTGGCCTCGATATTGTTGACGAAGCCGATGAACGCCTGGACGTGTCCCCAGTCCTGCTCCCCTTGCGGCGAGTCAGCCGGAGTGCCCTGCCAGGCCATGATGGCGGGGGTGCCGCTGTAGGTGACATCTTGGGAGCGGGCGAGGCCGTGCAGGGCGAGATAAGCGAAGTTCATGTCGTTTTTCTGGCCGATGTTCACCAGTGCGTCGTTGGCAACACTCGCGGGGACTTTGATGTAGAAGGACTCGCCGCTGTCCACGTAGGGCGCCTTGGTTGTTGAGCCGTACATCGGTTCTTGATGAAGCGCCACAGCCACAAGAGACGCCCCGTCCATAAAGACGAAATCAGAGGCGTACATACCGCTTGCCGTAAGGTATATCCTCTCCGTCGTACCGGTACCATTGGAAGACTGCGCATTTACCGTGACGGGTCCGTAATACCAGTTGCCGCCAGCATCCTCAGTAAAAGTCGCCCATTCTTTATCAAACTTCACATCGAGCGTCGTGGTGCTCAGCGTGTAGCCATCCGCGCGGGCGTCACTCACGAGGTTTCTCATCAGCGCGACCATGAGCTTGTAGCGCGCCGCCTCCGCGGGAGTGGGGTTCGCCGGATCCTTGGTGAGACTTGTGGAGAGCAACGCGAAAGTCGGGTCGGTGAA
>JAITEK010000009.1 GCA_031282085.1 Coriobacteriales bacterium | reverse complement strand
TTCGGCTCGTTGTAGAATTTGTTGAAGCCCGTACCAGCCCAGATGACCGGCAGCATGGGGTACATCTTCACCATGTCGCCCCGCACCGCGAAATGCGGGTCGGTCTCGTTGCCTTCCGTGCTGTTCATCGCGTTTTGCATGTAGGTCTCGTACTCGTGCGGGTATATCTCCTTCCATGCGTCCGCGGTCCAAACGCCCGCGGCGTCCTTTGCGACGGTCGGCTCGGCGGCCACCGGCGCCTGGGGACCATTCGTCTGTCCCTGGTCGCTTTGCTCGCCCCCGGTCTTGGGGGCGCAGGCAATCAGCACCAGCAGCAGGACGGCGACGAGAGCGCCCGCGAGCAACCGATTGAATCGCCTACGATTCATCCCTTTCATGGCAGTTCCTCCTTTTACCTCTTTCCAGCATATCCCGAGGCAGAGCACGCAGGAATACCTCATTGTCTCCCAGCGAACGACTCCTGCGCGTCCCACGGTTAGAACAAGTCTAACGCGCTGTGACCCTATCAAACAGGGATGCTTTGGTACAACTTTTTAGGGACGATTTCTTGCGACCGCCGGCACGATGAGCGGCGCCTTTTGAGAAATACCCACATTCCTAGTAGTATTTCTCGGCTTTTGCCGTTACACTTATGCGCACAAAGATATTCTGCCCAGGTGCGCGGACGCGCGCAGGCAAGTGTTCGTCATTCTGGGCTTGTCCCAGAATCTTCCACAGGTGCACGGACGCGTGCGGATAAGCGAGGTGTTTATGAAGGTATCTACCAAAGGCCAATACGCATTGCGCGTCATGCTCGATTTTGCGGAGCATGTTAATGACGGTTACATACGTCTGAGAGAGGTCGCCGACCGCCAGGGCATCTCAAAGACCTACCTTGAGCAGATCATGGTGCTGCTCAACAAGGCGGATTTCTTTAACACAGTACGCGGCTACCAAGGCGGCTACCAGCTCAATCGCCCCGCAAGCGCCTATACGGTCGGCGACATCCTGCGCATCACGGAAGGCTCGATAGAGCCCGTGGAGCCCCAGGACTTCTCTGCGGCAAGCGACCGGCGGATCGGCGTTATGGCCCAGGACGTCTGGAGCGGCCTCGGCAAGGTGATGACGGACTACCTCGACGCCCTCACCCTCCAAGACATCCTCGACGCCCACCGCGACGACGGCGCCTGGGATTTTGTGATCTAACCCTTCCCTCCTCTTGAGTTGCTCGATTTTATGCAACTGACTAAATGTTGCATGATTTTATGCAACTAATTGTAAGTTGCATGATTTTGTGCTACTCTTTGCCATGTCAAGTTCGACTGAGCACACAAGCTGCCCAAGAACCCCGTCATTCTGGGGCTTGTCCCAGAATCCACGTGGAAAAGCCCGCAGGTAAGTGCGACGCCTCACAGCATCGATAGCAGGCTTGTGGCGTTCAGGCGGACTGTTCATGCGACTTAGTTGGATGAGGTGAGTACAACGTACTGCGCGATAATAGGCGATATTGTTCGTTCGAGGGACATTGCCCGAGCCGAACGGAAAGAACTCCAAGAGCACCTGGAGCGTTTGCTCGCCCGGATTAACGTCGATTACAAAGACCACATCGCCTCCGACTTTGTTATCACCCTGGGTGACGAGTTCCAGGGCCTACTCCAGACAAGCTGGCAGAGCATCGAGATAGTCCAACTACTGATACGCGAACTGCACCCGCATCAGGCGCGCTTTGGCATAGGCATCAGCGAAGTCTACACCGACATCAAGCGAGAAAAGGCGTTGGGCGCAGACGGACCTGCCTATTCTGGCGCGCGCGAAGCGTTAGATGCGCTGAAGGCAGGTTCGTCTGGCAAAAACCAAACAGCTGAGCTTTATGCTATACGTCTTAAATCCAGCAGGCCAGACAAATCTGATAAACCTGACATAGGGCTTCTTAATGCCCTGATTACCGGACTCAACGTTATAGCCTCAGGCTGGACGACAAAACAACGCGAGTTGGTCTGGCTGATGCAGAGCCAAAACTATAGCCCCAAGCGAGCAGCTGACTTGCTGGGCGTGGAGCGCTCGACGGTATCCCGGCAACTGCAAGCTGCGCATTACCAAGAGTTCCAATCACTGAGCGACAGCCTGATCCGCTATCTTCGGGAGCAATACGATTTTGCGAGCGACTCCGAAACGGAGGATTACGAATCCCAAATGGAGGACCAGGCTCGTTCGCTCATGGCTACGGGGAGGTACCACGCCGGCCAAGGAGAGTATCAGGAAGCCTTGGAGTTTTTTGAAGAAGCCCGAAAACTATACGAGAAGGTGTTAGGAGTTGATCATACCTCAACGGCTACAAGCTACAACAACATCGGTTTGGTGTATTACGCGCTGGGAGAGTATGACAAGGCACTTGGGTTTCACTCAAAGGCACTGGCGATACGCGAGAAGGTGTTGGGGATTGAGCATCCCTCAACGGCTGAAAGCTACAACAACATCGGTGCGGTGTATCGCACGCTGGGAGAGTATGACAAGGCGCTTGGGTTTTCCTCAAAAGCACTGGCGATAAACGAGAAGGTGTTAGGGAGTGAGCATACCTCAACGGCTACAGACTACAGCAACATCGGTTCGGTGTATCGCGAGCTGGGAGACTATGACAAGGCACTTGAGTTGTACTCAAAGGCGCTGGCGATACGCAAGAAGGTGTTAGGGGTTGAGCATCCCTCAACGGCTACAAGCTACAACAACATCGGTTTGGTGTATTACGCGCTGGGAGACTATGACAAGGCACTTGAGTTGTACTCAAAGGCGCTGGAGATATACGAGAAGGTGTTAGGAGTTGAACATGCCTCAACGGCTACAAGCTACAGCAACATCGGTAGGGTGTATCACGAGCTGGGAGACTATGACAAGGCACTTGAGCTTTCCTCAAAGGCACTGGCGATGCGCGAGAAGGTGTTAGGAGTTGAACATGCCTCAACGGCTATGAGCTACAGCAACATCGGTTCGGCGTATCGCGAGCTGGGAGACTATGACAAGGCGCTGGAGTTTTCCTCAAAGGCACAGGCGATACGCGAGAAGGTGTTAGGGGTTGAGCATCCCTCAACGGCTGAAAGCTACAACAACATCGGTGGGGTGTATCGCGCGCTGGGAGACTATGACAAGGCACTTGAGTTTTATGGGAAAGCTTTGCCCATCTACCAACGTGTCTATGGGAAAGAACACGAAAAGACGCTTAGACTTCAGCGTGCCATAGTCGACACCTACAAGGCAAAAGGAGATTTGGAGCAGGCTATTGCTTTTCTTGAGGAAGTGTCCTCGACACGGTTCCCAAAGCAAGACTCAAGCAAGGCTGGCGCATCAGGGAGAGGGGAACTGTCATGATGCTCGTCAACAGCAGTCTATTCTGGCTTGTTTTGGGCGCTCACCTTCTGGGGGACTTCTACTTTCAGAACGAAAAGCTGGCGCGAGAGAAGAACGACGGTAGTTTCTATGCACTAGCAACACATTCGTGTTATTACGCCGCAACCATGCTCTTGATTACGCTGTGCTTCTACGGAGGAAGTGCTTTGTTGCTCGGCGTGGCATTATCAGTCATCCACTTTTTAATTGACTGGGTAAAGATGCGTATCTCCTCGCAAAAAGTAACGCTCTGCTCTCTCAAACGCTCGACTCCTCCCACGCGAAAGAAGCAGCGATCACCTAGATGCTTATTCTTCTGCGACCAATTGGTACATCTCATCACCATCACCCTTGCGACCGTTACGTTTTTATCATTTGTTGACACCTCGCATTCTCCGCTAACCCTCTGGCTGCAATGCCTTTATGAGAATAGACTTCAGGTCACACTTCCCCCCGACAAATTCGTACAATCTGTTGTCATACTCCTGCTGCTTATAAGGCCCGTCAACATCGCCATCAGAATGCTTGGCAGCAAAACAGGAAATGACCTGGGCATGGGACGATACATCGGTATACTGGAACGCTTGATTGTGCTTATCCTTGCGTTGTATGGTCAATACTCAGCCATAGCTTTTGTGTTCGCGGCAAAATCCATCGCACGCTTCAAAAAGATAGAAAACGAGCCCGCTTTTGCGGAATATTACCTTATGGGCACTCTGTTCAGTGCGCTGACGGCGATACTGGGTGCAATCGTCATAAATCTCTGAGGGGTTTTGCGCAAGAAGACGATAAAGGCCTGAATATACGCGTTAAGTGCTCATTATCTCGCTATAATGTCGGAAAGAAGCCTTGCAGTATCTTTAAGTGAGGATTATACTCTACCAATCTTATAAACTTCCTAAGTTTTGAAAGGAGCCGTACATGACCGTCTATAAGAATATCAGTGAGCTTGTCGGCAAAACCCCCCTTGTTGAGCTGGTTGGCTACAATGCCGCGAATGGCCTGGGCGCCACCATTATCGCTAAACTTGAGTCGTTCAACCCTGCCGGTAGCGTTAAGGACCGCATCGCGTTGGCGATGATCGACGACGCCGAGAAGGCAGGCAAGATCAACAAGGACACCGTGCTCATCGAGCCGACAAGCGGCAACACAGGCATCGGCCTGGCTGCCATTGCCGCCGCACGAGGTTACCGCCTCATCCTCACCATGCCCGACACCATGTCCATTGAGCGCCGCAACCTGCTGGCCGCCTATGGCGCCGAGCTGGTGCTGACCGACGGCGCCAAGGGTATGAAGGGCGCCATCGAGAAGTCCAACGAGCTGGCCGCCGAGACGCCAAACAGCTTTATCCCCGGGCAGTTCGTCAACCCCGCCAACCCCGCCGTCCACAAGGCGACCACCGGACCGGAGGTCTGGGAGGACACCGACGGTGACGTTGACATCTTTGTGAGCGGTATCGGCACCGGCGGCACCATCACCGGCGCAGGTGAGTATCTCAAGAGCAAGAAGCCCGACGTATACGTGGTTGCCGTTGAGCCGGCCGCTTCACCGGTGCTCTCCAAGGGCACACCGGGCCCCCACAAGATCCAGGGCATCGGCGCGGGTTTTGTGCCCGACGTGCTCAACACCGCCATCTACGACGAGATTATCACCGTGGAGAATGACGACGCCTTTGCGACCGGGCGCGTTGTCGCCAAGACCGACGGCGTGCTGGTGGGCATCTCCTCCGGCGCCGCGCTGTGGGCCGCGACCCAACTCGCGAAGCGCCCCGAGAACGCCGGCAAGAAGATCGTCGCCATCCTGCCGGACACTGGCGAGCGTTATCTCTCCACCGTGCTGTTTGCGGAGTAGTCAGCGAGAAACCTGCGACAACCGTAATCGGCGCCTCCTTGGGGGCGCCGATTTTTTGCTTTTGCGCTAATCGTGTGTCGCGCTGCGCGCTCTCCATGTGTCGCCCGCTATCGCGTGCGACTGGATTCTGGGACAAGCCCAGAATGACGGGATTTTGTTCGTCATTCCGGCTTTATGCCGGAATCCAACCGGGCGCGATAGCGACCGGACTCACTATGCACCGCGGAGCGCGTCAGCGCTCTCGTGACACGATTTTCCCGTCACCCAGGGCTTGTCCCAGGGTCCAACCGGGCGCGATAGCGACCGGACTTACTATATACCGCGGGACGGCGTCAGCCGTCCTCGTGAGACGGGGCGGCGGGCGAGGGCGGGCGGCGGGTTGTTACGCGCAGGCCAGGGAGCAGCTGGCGCAGTCGGTGGGTTTGCAGCTGAGGGAGACGCCTGTGTAGGGGATGACGGTGAATCCGCTCCCGGGGAAAGGTACCACGGTCTTGCCCTGGGCGCTGCAGAAGGTCACGGTTCCCGCGTCGTAGTCGATGAGGACGCGCAGTCCCTCGGTCATGAGGCTCTCGTTGTCCAGGGGGTTTATCACCTCGCGCGGTGAGAGGGTCACCAGGCGTCCCTCGGGGGTTTGCACGGCGACGCTGTCCTGCACCGTAGTGAGGGCAATGACCCTGCCGTGCTTATCGAATACCAGCGAATTCTCGTCGGCGGTTATGCCTATCGCGTCGGGGTCAAAGGCGGTGAGCGCACCTATCTGCGTCTGGAACGTAGAGGGCTGCGCTGGCTCAAGCGACTCAAGCGCGCCGTTCTCGTAAAGCGCAAACCCATGCCGCACAACCACCTCACCCTGCGCGGTTTGCAGGTTTATCCTCTCGCCGGGGAACAGCGTGATGCTGCGTATGGCGCCGCTTTTATAGAGAGAGACCGAATTGATGAGAGCGGTAAACGTTGCAAAGGGGAATTCAAAGCTGAACGGTATGCCCAGCGCGCGCTCCTCCTCCTCGGTCCACAGGCCGCTTATCTTGCCGTCCAGGGGCAGAAAGCGCCGCAGCTCGCCCGTCTCAAAGAAGATCACCGTCTCGGCCAGGAACTCGCCCAGGGGCGTTTGTATCTCCTGCTGTTCGTCGAGCGTGACCGCTTTTACCATGCCGCTTTTGTAGAACTCAACCGAGTATTTGTTCTTGCGACGATGGTTCTCGGTGTAGGCGGGCACCAGTTCTCCCGCGTGGGTTATGAGCATGTTCTTCTCGGCAAGCCGTATGCCCTCCAGCTCCCCGCTCTCAAAACAGGTGTAGCTCTCCACGCCGGAGAAAACGCCTGTTGGCAGTTGCAGGGCCGTCTCACTCAGAATGTCGAAGTTACGCATCGCCTCTCCCCTCCCTCAACACTGTTTGCTGATGATTGCCGTGATTGCGCCGTCTTTGGCGTTGCTTTGTTGCACGCAGTAGGCGCCGCTGTTCTCTATCCAGGGTGGTACGTGCTTGCACCGGAGGTGTAGCTCGAGGAACGGGGTGTTCTCCAGAAAGTCCGTCAGTATCTTCTTGGACGAGAGCTCGGGGTACGTGCTTTGCGCCTCTATGAGGTCGAGCTCGTAGAAGCCCGGCGTGCGCGTTTCGGTGGGGCGCACCGCGCTTGCGGCTGCGTCACGCGCGTGCTGTGCCTGCACCTGCTCCACATCGGAGCACATCTCGTCGAGCACATCATCGGTAATGGCTCCTATCTCGAAGATGTGCAGGCCCGCCTGGTCGAACACGGTGTAGGGTATGCCGAACAACGCACCGCCGGCCACGATGTCGCAGCCTGCGATGAGCGGCAGCAACTGCCGGGCGGCGGCGCGAGTGCGGGCGGGCGACGTGGGAGCTACCGTTTCGTAGCGCGCCTCGCGGGCAACCCGCCAACCGCCGGACACCTTCCTGAACACCAGGAATCTGCTCGACTCGAAGAAGTCGCATATCTCTGAGTCCTTGTTGGTGAATATCGCTACATCACCCATGCTCTCACCGCCTTACGTCCTGAGATGCCTGGACCGGAATCGGTCTGGCTTGCCCTGCACGAACCTGTCGTTCTTTGTGCCACCTCCGCCTTGCTACCCCTATCCCACGTTAGATTCCGGGACAAGCCCGGAATGACGGGGCGGTTATTGTCCAGCACGCTTAAATCCTGAAAGCCTCTACGGGGGTCCCGCCCTCCAGATGCTCCTCGGCTATCTGCTCGATGGCGTCCTCGTCGAGGTTGCCATACCATACGCCCTCGGGGTATACCACGGCGATCGGGCCTTTGTCACATATGCCGAAGCAGCCGGTGTTCGTTACCAGGCAGTCGCTCGACAGGTCACGGTCCTCGATCTCCTCCATGAGGGTCTGCACCAGGTTCACGCTCCCCTTCTGGAAGCAGAAGCCCTTCTGCACGCCGTTGATGCGGCAGCTCGTACAGACAAAGATGTGATACTTGGGTGCTATCATGGTGCATCCTCTCCTTCGATGTGGCGCTACGCGCTCCCTACGCGCCGCTCGCCCTCGCTTGCGATGGGCTCTGGGGCGGGCCCGGAATGGCGGGCGGCCTCCCAGGGCGACGGCACGAAGAACTGCTGGTGCAGCTCCGTGCGAAAGCTGGTCTCAACCTGTGAGAGCATGGCGTTGGCCGACTGGTCGAGCAGATTGAGGGAGCCCTCAAAGCCCAACATGCGTACCCGCTGCCCCCCTACATGGTCGTGTATGGGAAAGGCACAGCGGATGAGTGGGATATTCATCTTGTGCGCGATGCGCCGCCCGTCCGAGCTGCCTATCAACAGGTTGACCCCCTGCTCACGACAATGACGCTCGATAACGCTGAAGTCGCAATCATCCAGTATCACCGTCTCACCCCCAAAGGCGAACTCCCGGCACGCCTCCAACTCGTCGGCAAACAGAACCTTGAGCTTGCCCGTTACCGAGCCGGTTGCCACCAGCGCGGGCAGCACGCCGTTCTCGGCGCACAGGCGTACAACAGCCGTCACAAAATCCGGCTCCCCGTAGATGGCCGCGCGCGCACGGGCACAGTATTTATGGGAATCCACCATCGCGTCGAGATAGCGTCCCCGTTCCTTCTCAAGCTCGCGGGTCATCACGCCGCCCGCTCCTTTGAGGACCTCCATCAGGCGGTCCATGGCGCGTATGCCAACGGGCAGAGGCAGCTTCTCATAGGCAACCCCGTAGTGCTCGCAGAGATACTCGGCCGGCGAGGTATGCGCGTCTGTGAACTTCGAGAACTCGATGGTCAGCCGCGCGCCCGCCATGGTAGCGATCTGCGCAAGCGAAGTCCCCTCACATTTCAGCTTGTTGTAGTGTTTCTCGGTTGCCCCATCGAGATTCTCGGAGATGTCCGGCAGCAAGGTGTACTCCAGCCCCATATCGGTGAGCAGCCGCTTGAGCCAACGCGTGTCGGCGGGTGAGATCATAGGGGTCACGATGTTCACCCCACCGTGCGGTGTGCGGTCCTGCTCAACCTGCTCTACAATCGCCCGCAGCGTGGCAAACCAGCCCTCGTTCTGCGTCCCCCCGTAACCCGGCGTAACGATGTTGAGTATCTTCACATCCACAGCGGGGTTCTGCTCGTAGAAGCGCTCGATGATGCCGCCCACGTCCTCACCGATGGTCTCCGCGAGACAGGTGGTGCCCACGCCGATGACCTCGGGGTGGTACAGCTCTATGAGGTTGTGCAGCCCCTTGATGAGGTTCGCCTCGCCACCGAAGACCGTACCTTCCTCCGTGAGGGACGAGGAGGCTATGTCCACCGGCTCGTTGTAGTGCGTTGCCATGTGTCGGCGCATATAGGTGGCGCAGCCCTGGGAACCATGCAGGATGGACATACAGCTTTTGATGCCGCACAGGGCGTTGACCGCCCCCATGGGCATACACATCTTGCAGGGATTGACGTTGAGGTTTACGAGATTTGCACCCATGGTCGCCTCACCCCCTCACGTAGCGCCACACGGGGCTGTTGATGGAGAGGTCTATCTCCTTGATGAAGTTCTCTATCCCCTCAAAGCCCACCAACGGGTGCTTGCGCTCGTGGTTGTGGTCGCAGAACGCCACGCCCAGCTTGTAGGCCAAAGGCCGTTCCTTTACGCCACCCACCAGGATGTCGGCCTTCTTCTCCAGCATAAAATGCTCAAGCTCGGCAGGGTTGGCGTCGTCGAGTATGACGGTGTTGTCGTCCACCAGCGAGCCTATGACCTCGTATTCGTCCTTTTTGCCGGTTTGGGTTCCCACCACAACGGTGCTTATCCCCAGCTCATTGAATTGCCGGATGAGCGAGATGGCCTTAAAGCCGCCGCCCACGAATATCGCCGCGCGTTTGCCTCCGAGACGCGAGCGATACTTCTCTATAGTTGGCATGACCTCGGCCGTCCTCATCTGGGCGAGGTAGCGCGCACGACCTAGTATGTCGGGCTTGCCCAGGGCCTTTGCCACGTTGATGAGCGAGGTGGTGGTGTCCTCAACGCCGAAGAAGCTCACCTTGATGTACGGTATCCCCATCTCCTCCTGCATGCGCTCGGCGAGGTAGGCCGCCGAGCCTGCGCACTGTACGATATTGAGGCTGGCCGCTGGCGCTTCGATGAGCTTCTCCAGAGAGGCGTCGCCCGTGATGGTGGCTACAACCGGTATGCCTATCTGCTCCAGGTAGCCCTTGATTATCCACATCTCCCCTGCAAGGTTGTAGTCCCCCAGGATGTTGACGCCGAAGCGGCGCGGTTGCTCCTTGTGGGGCGAGATGAGGGCCATGATGGCCTCGCAGGCGAGTTTGTAGCCCTGCGATTTGGTACCCGAGAAGCCGGGGGCCTTTACCGGGATGACCCGTATGCCGTAGGTGCGCTCCGCCTCGCGACAGACCGCCTCAACATCGTCACCGATGACGCCCACGATGCAGGTGGCGTAGACAAAGATCAGCTGGGGACGGGGCTTGGCCTTTGCCATCAGCTCATCGATGGCGGCAGTGAGCTTGGTGGCGCCGCCGAAGACTATGTCGGTCTCGCGCAGGTCCGTGGAGAAACTGTTGCGGTAGACGGAGCTACCAGAGCTGAGGCTGCCACGGATGTCCCAGGTATAGCTCGCGCAGCCGATGGGGCCATGCACGATATGGTAGGCGTCGGTTATCGGATTGAGCACCACGCGCGCCCCGCAGTAGACGCAGGCGCGCTGGCTCACCGCGCCGGAGACGCTCTCGCGCTCGCAGCAGATACCCTTGTTCTTGCCCGTGCCCTGGCCTTTGCCCTTGCCGTAGCCGTGCCCACTGCCGCATTTGTCCACGATGGAGGCTCTGCGCTCCACCAGTATGCCGTTACTCATAGCTCCCACCTCCCTCTCTGTAGCTCATGTTCATGCCACTGCCTCGACACGTTCTCACGAGAGCGCTACGCGCTCCGCGGGGTTTGGTAAGTCCGGCGGCTATCGCCGCCGGTTGGATTCTGGGACAAGCCCAGAATGACGGACAAACACGCTTCGGTGCGTCCGGTGGCTGGTACCGCCGGTTGGATTCTGGGACAAGCCCAGAATGACGGGCGAAAAGAAGTCCGTCATGCTGGGTTTATCCCAGCATCCAGTCGCACGCGCCAGCGGGCGACGCCTAGAGAGCACGCGTAGCGTGCGACACACGGCTACATCACTACCTCGAGGTCCTCGTCGGCGCAATCGCGGTCTATGCGGTCCATGAGCGTGTGGGTTATCCTCTCCACCAGGTGTATGCTGCCGCTGTAGCCTACGATAGGCAGCAGGGGGCCGCCGTAACGATCCAGCACCGGGAAGCCTGCGCGTATGAACGGGATGTCCTCGGCACGGGCTATCTGCTTGCCATAGGAGCTGCCTATGAGCAGGTCAACCGGCTCGTTTTTTATCCACTGATGCAGCTCGAAGAGGTCGGCGTTGGCCTTTGCCACGCAATCCTCCACGCCGTAGAGCTCAAATAGGGCCCGCACCTTGCGCGCGAAGTCCTCCTTCGGCGTCCCCGTGATAACGTATTTGGGCAGCATGCCCATCTCCAGCACCAGCGCGGTAAGCCCTATCACCACATCGGGATCGCCGAAGATAGCAACCTTGCGCCGGTAGGTGTAGGAATGCGAGTCCAGCATCAGGTCCACCAACTGACCGCGCTCCATCTCAAGCTGCGCGGGAACCTCCACCATGGAGCGCCTGCGCAGCGCCATGACGTACTGGTCGGTATAGGCAACACCCACCGGCAGGGGCAGCAGGTCAAAATCAACCTTCCACTTCTTCTTGAGAAGCTCGGCCGGCTCGATGCAGGTTATCTCGCCCAGTGCTATGAGGTGCTCGCTGTCGCCAAGGCCCCGTATCTCGTCGACAGTGGTACCGCCCTCGGGATACATCTCGTATCGGCCGGTCATGGGGGCGTCCATCACACCGCTCGGATCGGGGAAGAAGGTAGTGGGGACCCGCATCAGAGCGGCTATGCGCTTGAGTTCGCGGATGTCGCCGGGGTTCACCCAGCCAGGGAACACCGCCGTCTTGCCGTTGGGGGTGCCCTCCTTGCGCGTGAGGTAGTTCATGAAGCCCATCATCATGTTGAAGAAGCCGTTTATGTGGGAGCCCACGTAACTCGGCGTGTTGGTGTGCACCACCACCTTGCCCTCGGGGACGTCCATATCCATGATATAAGAGCCGAGGTCGTCCCCGATGGTCTCCGAGAGACAGGTGGTGTGCACCGCGATGATGTCGGGATTGTAGATGTCGAAGATATTGCGTGCCGACGTGACTATATTGCTGCGCCCGCCGAAGACCGAGGCGCCCTCGGTGAACGAGGAGGACGCCGCTATGGCCGGCTCCTTGAAGTGCCGCGAGAGCACGGAGCGGTGATACGAGCAACAGCCCTGCGAACCGTGGCTGTGCGGCATGCAGTTGCGCACCCCCAGCGCCGCGTACAAGGCGCCCACCGGCTGACAGGTCTTGCAGGGATTGATGCGGAGCGCCTTGCGCTCCATAACCTCTTTCGGCGTTAAGTCGAGCATTATTGCCCACCTCCTATCGTGCCGACCAGCAGCGGCTCGTGGCGCCACGGCGGCGTCACCAGGCTCCAGGCGTTGGTATACAGCGCCATCCTCACGTCCCGCGCAAAATTGACCGCACCCCTGAAGCCCGAATAGGGACCCGAGTAATCGTAGGAGTGTATCTGGCGCGAGGTGACTCCGGCTTTTTGGATGGAATACTTGTCCTTGATGCCCGAGAAGAAGATATCGGGCTTCATGGTCTCGATGAGCGCGTCGGTCTCGAAGTGGTTATAGTCGTCCACCACCACGTCGCCACGCTCCATGTGGCGCATCATGCCGTCGTAGGCGTTGATCTCCACCCCATCGGGACCCGAGCGCAGCGCCTCGATCTCCTCCTCGGAGTAGACCTCGCGGAAAAACGCTTCGTCGGGAGCAACCGTGATGCTCTCGATGTTCTTGCTGTCTGCGTCGTCCTTGATGAAGGGGATGACCTCACGCCCCTCATAATCATCGCGATGAGCGAACTCGTAACCGGCTATGACCGTGTGCATGCCCAACTCCTCAAGCAGGACCTGGTAGTGATGCGAGCGCGAGCCGCCGGAGAAGATGCCAGCCGTCTTGCCGGCAAGTTGCAGCTTGTAATACTCTATCTCATCGTGTATCTCGGCCAGCTCATCAGCAATTACCTCCTCCACGCGCGCCGTAAGCTCAGGATCGTTGAAGTACCGGGCAATGTCGCGCAGGGTCTTGCAGGTCGCGCCGAAACCGATGAAGTTCACCTTTATCCAGTCGATGCCGTATTTGGTCTTCATCATCTCGGCGATGTAGTTGATGGAGCGGTGGCACATCACCAGATTGAGGCCCGCCAGGTGGGCGTTCTTGAGCGCTGCATAGGAGGCGTCGCCCGTGAACAGGTTCACCACCTCGATGCCGCAACGCTTGAGTATGCGCTCCTCCTCCCAGCCATCTCCTCCGATGTTGTACTCGCCGAGGATGTTGACGGAGAAGCGGGTTTTGGGCTGCTCGTCGCCTGTGCCGATGACGTTGCGCATGATACCGTTGTTGGCGATGTGGTGCCCGCCCGACTGCGAGACGCCCTTGTAGCCCTCGCAGGCGTAGCCGATGGCGGTGATGCCGTACTTCTCCTCCACGCGCCGGGCCACAGCCTGGACATCGTCGCCGATGAGGCCGATAGGACAGGTTGAGCAGATCATCACACAGGCAGGGTCAAAGAGCGCCATGGCCTCATCGATGGCCGTCTCCAGCTTCTTCTCCCCGCCGAACACGATGTCCGACTCCTGCATGTCCGTAGAAAAGCAATACGGGACGAAGTTCTTCTCGGTGTGCTCATCGGTCCGCGCCTTGTTGCGACGAGTCCCCCAACTATAGAAGCCGCAACCTATCGGGCCATGCGTTATGACGCACACGTCTTTTAGCGGGCCCACCACAACGCCCTTGCAACCTGCATAGCAGCAGCCGCGCGCCGACATCACACCGGGAACCGTGCGCGTGTTGGCGGCGATAGCGGGTATGCCCTCGGCCTCCTCCAACTCCAGTTGCAGGACATGGTCCTTGCGGTTCTTATATACCTTGGCCGAGTATTTCTCCAGGAGCTTCTCTCTGCTCATCATTGTCCCTCACCCCTCAGCTGCTCCTCGGTGGTCAGCGCCCCGCTTCTCACCGTGTAGCCCTCAAGGACGGGCAGCACGAATATCCTGCCGTCGCCCGGATTGCCGGTCTGGTTTGCGCTGATGACTGCCTCGATCGCCCGAGGCGCATCTTTGTCGTCTACTATCAGGGTGAAGAAGCGCTTGGCTATCAGCCGTGTTGCCTCCGTCACGTTCTCCCCTATGGGGCTTAACGGCAGCTCGCCCGCCGCCAGGATAGTGTTGAGCAACTCGGGGTCGACGCTCTTTTTGCCTCTCCCCAGGCATTTGCGACAGGTAAAGGCTGGAAACCCGCCCTCCACCAACGCCTTTTTGGTGTCGTTGACCTTGTTCGCCCGTATGAAGCACATGATCTCACGCATATGCGCACCTCCTCCTACAGGCCTTCCGCGCCGGTACTGATGGTGTAGGCACTTTCCACGGGCGAGACAAAGATGCGCCCATCCCCGTAGGTGCCCTCACCGGTCTTTGCCGTACGCAGGATGATCTTCACCAGGTCGTCCTTGTCCTCATCGTTGCAGACTACCAGCAGCATCTCCTTGGGGATCTCGTCGTAGTAGACCTCGCCGACGGTGATGCCCTTCTGCTTGCCACGCCCGTATACGTCCATCTTGGTGACCGCAGGAAAGCCCGCCGACGCCAACTCACCCAAAATCGTGCCGACCTTCTCAGGGCGGATAATAGCTCGCACTAACAGCATGGTGGTACCCTCCTTCTAATCCAGGATCCCGTGTTCCATCAGGATCTCCTCAAGCCGGTCGATGGACATGGGTTTGGGGATGATGAACATATCGTTGTCGTCTATCTTACGCGCCAGGGTGCGGTACTCGTCGGCCTGCCCCTCCTCGGGCGAGAAGTCGATGACCGTCTTCTTGTTGATCTCGGCGCGCTGCACCGCGTTGTCGCGCGGGACGAAGTGGATCATCTGCGTACCGATCTCAGCGGCGACCGCACTGACGAGCTCGGCCTCCCCATCCACCTTGCGCGAGTTGCATATCAGCCCGCCCAGGCGCACGCCGCCGGTATTCGCGTACTTGGAGATGCCCTTTGAGATGTTGTTCGCCGCATACAGCGCCATCATCTCCCCGGAGCACACGATGTAGATCTCCTGCGCCTTGCCCTCGCGGATGGGCATGGCAAAGCCGCCACAGACGACGTCACCCAGTACGTCGTAGAACACGTAGTCCAGGTCCGCCTCGTAGGCGCCGAGGCGCTCCAGCAGACTGATGGAGGTGATGATGCCACGTCCCGCGCAGCCTACCCCGGGCTCCGGGCCGCCCGACTCAACACCTTTGATACCGGCGTAACCCTCCTTGAGAACGGCGTCGAGCTCGATGTCTTCGCCCTCCTCGCGCAGCGTGTCCAAAACGGTCTTCTGCACCAGACCGCCGAGCACCAGGCGAGTCGAGTCCGCCTTGGGGTCGCAACCGACGATCATGATCTTCTTGCCCATCTCACCCAGCCCCGCCGTGAGATTCTGGGTGGTAGTGGACTTACCAATGCCACCCTTTCCGTAAATAGCTACCTGTCTCATGAGCATATCTCCTTTGCTGGTCGACTTACGTATTTAACTGTAGGGATTGGCTATCCAAATCTCAATGTATTAGGTGTTAATTATGCGTTAACATGAGATTTCGTCCTGCTACTTTACAGGCTCGAAACATGAGAGGATGTGCTTATCCCACGAGAACGCCGCGCGTTCCGCGGCGTTTTTGTGGTTCCGGCGGCTATCGCCGCCGGGTGGATGCTGGCATAAAGCCAGCATGACGGACAAAAAAATGCGACGCGTGCTTTTTTGTCATTCCGGGTTTGCCGTCCGTCATTCTGGGCTTGTCCCAGAATCCAATCGCACGCGATAGCGGGCGACGCTTAAAGAGCGCGACACACTGCTGTTGCAAAACTGTCCGCCCTTAACCAGGACGCAACACAAGACTGTTACGCTGGTTTCTTGCGGCACGGTGCTGCAACGGAGGGAGGTGCGTCATGATTGCTGATGAGGGTGGACTGGCAACCGCGCCGTGCGCAGTTGGTTGTGTGCTTGCGCCGCCGCGTTTTGACGACACGACGCTGCGGGATGGCGAGCAGGCGGCTTACGTTGTGTTCTCATACGCGGAGAAGCTGCGCATCGCCCATATGCTTGACGAGATTGGCGTCGACCAGATAGAGACCGGCATCCCGGCAATGGGCGGCGACGAGTATCGCCTTGTGGAGCAACTCGCCCAGGAGGAGCTGCGTTGCTCGGTGCTCGGCTGGAGCCGGGCCGTCCTTGCGGACATCGACATGACGCTTGATACCGGTGTTGACGCCATCGAGATTTCGCTTGCGACCAGCGATCTGCATATCAACTCCAAACTCCACAAAGACCGTTGCTGGGTGCTCAACACCATCGGCCGCTGCGTCAGCCACGCCAAGGAGCGCGGCGCCTATGTATGCGTGGGCGCCGAGGACGCCTCGCGTACCGACCCGGCCTTTTTGCTTGAATACGCGCAGACCGCCCAGGCCGCCGGCGCCGACCGCATACGGTACTGCGACACCGTCGGGCTGATGGAGCCGTTTCGTCTGCACGCAGCCATCGCCGCGCTGTGTGCCGCGGTAGACCTTGAGGTAGAGGTGCATACACATAACGACTTCGGCCTTGCGGTCGCTAACGCCCTGGCCGCTTGGAAGGGCGGTGCTACCTGGATAAACACCACCGTAGGCGGCCTCGGAGAGCGCGCCGGCAACGCCGCGCTTGAGCCGACCATCATGGCCCTGCGCCACCTTGAGGGGCTACCGCTTGAACGGTTTGACACCCGGCGTTTTACCGAGTGCGCCCGCTTTGTCGCGCGGGCGGCCTCACGTGAGGTAGGCGTCTCCCAGCCGGTTGTGGGCGCCTACGTGTTCGCCCACGAGTCGGGCATCCATGTTGACGGCCTGATGAAGGACTCGCACACCTACGAGGCCTTTGAGCCTCTGGAGGTTGGGGGGCAGCGCGCCATCCTCGTGGGCAAGCACTCCGGCTCCCACGCGCTGATGCTCAAGTTCTCGGCCCACGGCTTTGAGCTGGCTGCCGAGCAGGCCGCCGCGCTCCTCCCCCACGTCCGTGCCGAAGCCATCCGCCGCAAACGCCCTCTGTACGACGACGAGCTGCTCGATTTATACCACGGGCTTGCTCCAGTTTAGGCTTGCAAGTGCATCGCGCTGCGCGCTCCTAGTGCGGGGATGGCCGCTGGCGCGGCCAAAGAAATTCCCGGGCAAGCCCGGGAATGACAATGGGGCCACCTCAGCCGTGGCTGAAGGTGTTCTCGTGGCGTTTGCGGTTACGGTATATCTGCTCGCCGTAGTCCTTGCCGCCGATGATGCCGATGGCGTCGGCGCGGCAATGCTGGCAATGGCGAAAGACCGTGATGTGCTTCTCGGCGTCGGCGCGGGCGCCGTCTATCTGCTTGCAGTTCGGCGCGGGCATATCGGC
>JAITEK010000007.1 GCA_031282085.1 Coriobacteriales bacterium | reverse complement strand
TGACAAGGCACTTGAGTTTCACTCAAAGGCGCTGGCAATAAACGAGAAGGTGTTAGGGGTTGAGCATTCCTCAACGGCTATGAGCTACAACAACATTGGTGAGGTGTATCGCGCGCTGGGAGAGCATGACAAGGCACTTGAGTTTCACTCAAAGGCGCTGGCGATAGACGAGAAGGTGTTAGGGGTTGAGCATGCCTCAACGGCTGCAAGCTACAACAACATTGGTTTGGTGTATGACGCACTGGGAGACTATGACAAGGCACTTGAGTTTCACTCAAAGGCGTTGGCGATAGACGAGAAGGTGTTGGGAGTTGAGCATCCCTCAACGACAAGAGACTACAACAACATCGGTGGGGTGTATCACGCACTGGGAGACTATGACAAGGCACTTGAGTTTTACTCAAAGGCACAGGCGATGTACAAGAAGGTATTAGGGGATGAGCATACCTCAACGGCTACAATCTACAACAACATCGGTGAGGTGTATCGCGCGCTGGAAAACTATGACAGGGCACGGGAATACCTCTTGAAGGCCTTGCGTGTGATATGTCGTGTGCTTGGGTCTGAACACCAATACACCCAGAGCACCATGAGGAGCCTACACGAAATCTACAGAAAAGTGAGTCCCGATACGTCTTTTGAGGACTGGGCTGGATTGCAATGAGATGGGTTTTTAAAGGCGCGTGGCTTTGCCAGTGCCGAAGTATTGTGTGTCGCGCTGCGCTCTCTCTATGCGTCGCCCGCTGTTGCGGGCGACTGGATTCTGGCATAGAGCCAGAATGACGGGCAGGGGAAAGGGCACGTCATGCTGGCTTTATGCCAGCATCCATCTGGGCGCGATAGCGGCCGGATATACAAGACATCGCGGGCGGCGCAGCCGCCTCGTGACACGATGTCGGGCGTTTGTCATGCTGGTTTTATGTCAGCATCTGCCCGGGCGCGATAGCGAGCGGCTCTACAAACATCGCGGGGCGCGCAGCCGCCCCATGGCATTGTTGAGCGCGGCGACAGGGTTAGGCGTTGCGGGTGCGGTTCTTTAAGGCGCGGTCTATTTCTCGGCGGGTGTCGCGGGCGGCCAGGGTGGCTCGTTTGTCGTAGTTTTTTTTGCCGCGGGCGAGGCCCAGTTCTACTTTTACGCGGCCTGAGTCGTTGAAGTAGAGGGCAAGCGGGGTGAGGGTCAGGCCCGCCTGTTTTATCTTTTCGCCCAGGTAGCGTATCTGGCGTTTGTGCATGAGGAGGCGGCGGCGGCGGTCGGGCTCTACGTTGGCTCGGTTGCCGTGGCTGTAGGGCTTTATGTGCAGACCGCTCAGCCACAGCTCACCAGCGCGGATGAGGGCGAAGCTGTCCGTGAGCTGGCCGCCCCCCTCCCGCAGCGAACGTACCTCCGTGCCGGTGAGTTCTATGCCCGCCTCAAAGGTCTCCTCGATGTGGTAGTCAAAGAAGGCCTTACGGTTCTTCGCGATGGTCTTATGTCCGTCTGGTTTCTTTGCCATAGTCTGCTGCCGCCGTTAGCGCGGGGTAAAGTCAACTGTCTCGTCCAGGTCGAGCACAAAGCGCGTGAGGATGCTGACCGCTGCGTCGAGATCCTCAAGGCGCAGTACCTCGGTCGGCGTGTGCATGTAGCGCACAGGGATGGAGATGAGGCCCGCGACCTTGCCGCCGCGCGAGAGCTGTATGGCGTTTGCGTCGGTACCGGTGGCGCGTGGCTCCGGCCCTATCTGCCAGGGCGCCTCCACCTTTTTGGCGGCCTCGAGCAGGCGCTCAAAGAGCACGGGGTTGATGTTGGGGCCACGTCCGATGAGGGGGCCTTTGCCGCACTTTGCCTCGCCGTAGCGCGTTTTCTCGATACCCGGATAATCGGTGGCGTGGCCCACCTCGGCGCTGATGCCGATGAAGGGGTTTACTCCATAGGCGCTGGTCACGCCGCCGCGCAGGCCAATTTCCTCCTGTACGGTGCCCGCGGCGATCACATCGCCCGCGGCTCCTCCGGCCTTCTTTACCTCCTCAAGCACACGCGCGGCTATCCACACGCCTATCTTGTCGTCAAAGGCGCGCGCCACGGCAAAGCCGTCGCCGTAGGTCTCAAAACCGACTCCGTAGGTGATGGCATCCCCAACGCGAACGGCCTCCTTCGCCTCCTTGCCGGAAAGGCCGATGTCGATAAAGAGCTTCTCTATCTTGGTGACGTTCTTGCGCTCATCCGGCTCGATGAGGTGAATGGGCTTGCGGCCCATAACGCCGCGTAGCAGCGTGGTTGTGCCGCCGCCGGTGCCGTAGACGTTCACGCGCATGCCTGGCAGGATGGCGGCGTCTACCCCGCCGATGGCGTCAAAGCTGATAAAGCCCTCGTCATCGATGTACTTTACCATGAGGCCTACCTCGTCGAGGTGGCCGGCTATCATGACGCTGGGGCCGTTGCCCTTGCCTTTGAGGGTCGCGTGCACGCTGCCGAGGACGTTGGTCTCAACGCTATCCGCCACGCCCGCCAGGCGCGCGCGGAACAGGTCGGCCGCAGGCACTTCATAACCGCTGGGCGAGGGGGCCTCGGTGAGGGCCTTGAGGAAGTCGAGGTCTGTGTTGTTCATGGGCGTTCCTTTCATCGCAGGTACAACAGCCTACCATAAATGGCGAGAGGCGCGCGGATAATCTGAGGTTGTGCTGCCTTCGCGTCACGAAAACGGCTGCGCCGTTTCGCGGTGTATTGTGGCTCCGGCGGCTGACGCCGCCGGGTGGATTCTGGGATAAACCCAGAATGACGGGACTTAGCGAGCGTGCGTAGCGGGACACACGATTGCGCGGGTGTTGGGCGGGCCGGACAGGTACGCGGTTAGCGGGGTTTTAGGTGTTTGCGGAAGGCCTCAAGGATGCGGACCTGGTTGAGGGGCTTGCCCAGGTGGTCATTCATGCCAGCCTCCAGACAACGGTTTATGTCGTCTTTGAATACATTGGCCGTCAGCGCGACGATGGGTATCCTGCGTGCCCAGGAATCGGTGAGGGCGCGTATGCGCTGCGTGGCGTCCAGCCCGTCCATCTCGGGCATCTGCATATCCATGAGGATGAGGTCGTAGCGCTGCGGGTCGCGTTTGAACATCTCAACCGCCTCGATACCGTTAGTCGCGCATTCCACCTCAACACCGAATGGCGCCATGAGTGCGCAGACGATCTCGCGGTTCACCTCGATGTCCTCCGCGAGCAGGACGCGTCGACCAACGAGGTCCAACTCGTCGGATTGAGTAGAGTGTGCGGCGCCCTGTTCGTCGGCGCCGACAAGCTCCAGGCTCTCGTGCGCCTGTTCAAGCGGGATGGTCAGCTCAAAGGTTGAGCCTTTGCCCTGCTCGGACTCAACCGATATGTCGCCATCCATCAGGCTTATGATGCGCTTGCTGATCGCCAGGCCGAGGCCCGTGCCGCCGAAGCGCCGCGTCGTGGTGTTCTCGGCCTGCTGGAACGGCTCAAACAGCCGCTTCAGCTGCTCGGGGCTGATGCCGATGCCGCTGTCGGCAACGGTGATGCGGATGAGGTAGGAGCCCGAGGTGGAGGACTCGAGCAGACGGGTGCGCAGCAGTATCCTGCCGCCTTTTGGTGTGAATTTGATGGCGTTCGCAAAGATGTTTGTTACTGCCTGGCTGATGCGTTGGTCGTCGCCATGCAGGGCGTCGGGTATCTCGGAGTCCAGCTCGAGCCTGAAGTCCAGCCCCTTGTGCTCGATCTGGAAGCTGTTTACGGTCACAACCCGTTGGATAAGCCGGCTGAACGAGAAATCGACGGGCGCGAGCTCAAGTTTGTTAGCCTCTATCTTGGACATATCCAGCACGTCGTTGATAACGCCCAGCAGATGGAACGACGCCTCCTCCATCTTGTCGAGGCACTCATCCTTCTTGCCTGCGTCCTCGGCGCTCTTTGCGATGGTGATCATGCCGGTGATGGCGTTGAGGGGCGTGCGCATCTCGTGGCTCATGTTGGAGAGGAAGGCGCTTTTTGCCCGGTTGCCTGCCAGCGCCTCCTCGCGCGCGGCGACGAGCGAGGCGTTTATCTCGTTGCGGATCATGGCGTTGGTTAAGATGAGCGACGCCGAGCGCAGGATGTCTATCTCGTTTTGGCTGAAGTCGCGCTCACGATGGCAGTCATCAAAGGAGGTGAAGCCCTCAAAGCGGTTCTGATAGAAGGTCGGCACCACCAGAAGCGACCGCATGCCATACGGCTTGAGCACGGCCTGCGTCTCCGGATCCATATCCGCTACAATGCCGTTAATCGTACCGTTGCTGGCGAGCACACGGTACCAACTGGGCGTGACCCCGTAGGGAATCACGGTGACCGGGGACCCCGGGTCGGGTCCCTTGACCCACTTGAAGACGCTCTCGTAGCACAGCTTCCCCTCCTTCTCGACATTGCGCCAGATAACGGCGCGGTCTATGTCGATGTGGGACGCGAGACGGGCGATCTCCTGCTTGAACACCGTGTCGAAGTCCTCAACATCGGTGTTGAGCAGGGTCGTGGCGAGGTCGTTGACGGCGGCGCGCAGACGGTTGCTGCGCAGCAGAACCTGCGCGGCCTCGGCCACCTTCTGCCGCTCCCGGGCGTAGAGGTGGTCCTGCACCTTGATGACCGCAGCTATGAACAGGCTCACCATGAGGAAGGAGCCGATATGGTCGACGGCGCCCAGCAGCGGCGATGAGGGCACGGATACCAGCCCGGGATAGTAGTGGGCAACCACGTAGCAGGCAATGATCCACAGGATGTTGAACGCGATGAGGACGCCGCATCGGCGACCGGAGGTGAGCATGGCGATGAGGGCGATGCCCATGGCAAAGAAGGCGGGCATGCCGGTTGCCAGCCCCCCGTTTAAGAAGAAGGCCAGCGGAAA
>JAITEK010000028.1 GCA_031282085.1 Coriobacteriales bacterium | reverse complement strand
GAGCCGCCGTAATACTCAAAGCCCCACACGCGGCGCAGCAGGGCGTCGCGCGAGTAGGTGCGTCCCGGATGGGTGACGAGGAAGGCGAGCAGGGCGTACTCAAGATAGGTAAAATCGAGCGTCACGCCGTCAACCTTCACCTGGTAGGTCGCCAAGTTGAGCGTGAGCGAGCCGACGCGGATGAAGTCGGCGCTGCCAGCCTCCTCCCCCGGCCACAGCAGTTGGTGCAGGCGCACCTGGTACTCGGCGTCCGACGCCGAGCGCGTCACGAAGTCGTGAAGCAGGCGGACCGGGAGCTGCAAGCCCAAAAGCGACTCGGGCGGCACGATGATGAACAGCGCGGGCGCGTCATCCTCAAACAGCAACTCCTCGATGCGGGGCAGGTTCGTCAGCGTCTCATGGTCGCCGTCCACGATGATGAGGTCGAGATCCACATCAACACATTCCTGCAGCGTGGGAACCACCGGTGTACCGACGAAGCGCACATCGACATCCATACTGGCAAACAGCGTCCTGAGCCGATGCGCGAGTTCCGGCTGCCTTGTGATGACCAGGATATTCCGGCGATGCATGACGACCTCCTCTCGTTCGTATGAAGTGTACCACAGCGCGCACAGGCCCCGGCGCGCCGCATAAACCCCCGCGCCCTCGCGCGGCATGATATAGGGCAGACGAGAAAAACCTCGAATATTTAATCTGTTTGAAACAATTATGGCGTAACGTATCTGTGTACCGTTTTACAAAGGGAAAGGAGAGCCCGGATCATGTCAAACATCAGTGATATTTACGGAGCGTTGGTCTTTAACGACCACGTCATGCAGGAGCGCCTGCCGAAAGCAACCTACAAGGTGCTTTCTAAGACTGTCAAGGAGGGTAAGCCGCTGAACCTCGAGATCGCCAACGTCGTCGCACACGCGATGAAGGAATGGGCGATCGAGAAGGGTGCGACCCACTACACCCATTGGTTCCAGCCGCTCACCGGCATCACCTCGGAGAAGCACGACAGCTTCATCAACCCGCAGGCTGATGGCAACACCCTCTTGAGCTTCTCGGGTAAGGAGCTCATCCAGGGCGAGCCGGACGCCTCAAGCTTCCCCTCGGGCGGCCTGCGTGCGACCTTTGAGGCGCGTGGCTACACCGCCTGGGATCCCACGAGTTACGCCTTCATCAAAGATGAGGTGCTCTGCATCCCCACCGCCTTCATCAGCTATACCGGC
Source organism: Coriobacteriales bacterium (assembly GCA_031282085.1). Classification (GTDB taxonomy): domain Bacteria; phylum Actinomycetota; class Coriobacteriia; order Coriobacteriales; family UBA8131; genus JAITEK01. The sequence continues at coordinate 10,233 of JAITEK010000028.1, read as the reverse complement.
GAGGCCCTCGACAAGAAGACCCCGTTGCTGCGCTCGATGGACGCCATCTCACGCGAGGCCAAACGCGTGCTCAGCTTCTTCGGCGATGAGCCCAAGCAGGTCTCCACGACCGTCGGGCCCGAGCAGGAATACTTCCTCATCAAAGAGGATGATTACGCTCAGCGCCTCGACCTCATCCTGACCGGCCGCACGCTGTTCGGTGCGACTCCCTGCAAGGGCCAGGAGCTTGAGGAGCACTACTTCGGCGCCATCCGCCCCAATGTGAACCGCTTCATGCAGGAGCTGGACGACGAGCTGTGGAAGCTCGACATCCCCGCGAACACCAAGCACAACGAGGTCGCGCCCTCCCAGCACGAGCTGGCGCCTATCTTCCAGACGACGAACGCTGCCATCGACGCGAACCTGCTCACCATGGAGCTGATGCGCAAGCTCGCTCCGCACCAGGGGTTGGTCTGCCTGCAACACGAGAAGCCCTTTGAGGGCATCAACGGCTCAGGCAAGCACAACAACTGGAGCATCTCCGCCGACGGCGCCAACCTGCTTGAGCCCGGCAAGACGCCGTTTGAGAACCTCCAGTTCCTCGTCTTCCTTACCGCGGTCATCGAGGCGGTTGACGAGTTCCAGGGCCTGCTGCGCATGAGCGTCGCCTCCGCCGGCAATGACCATCGCCTGGGCGCCAATGAGGCTCCCCCGGCCATCATCTCCGTCTACCTCGGCGAGGAGCTTGAGGGTGTGGTGCACGCCATCATCAACAGCACCGAGCATAAGTCGTCCGGCGACATCAAAATGGAGTTGGGCGCAAGTGTGCTGCCGACCTTTACCAAGGACAACGCAGACCGCAACCGCACCTCGCCTTTTGCCTTCACGGGCAACAAGTTCGAGTTCCGCATGCCCGGCTCGGAGGTTAACCTTTCCGATGCGAACATGGTGCTCAACACTATCGTCGCCAAGGCGCTTTCCAACTTTGCGGATGCTGTTGAGGGCGCCGAGGACTTTGAGAGTGCGGCGCGCGCCTACCTCAAGCAGAGCCTGAGCGCGCATCAGCGCATCATCTTCAACGGTGACAACTACAGCGAGGAATGGCCCGTTGAGGCTGCCCGTCGCGGGCTGCTCAACCTCAAGTCGACCCCCGACGCGCTGCCGCAGTACGTCGCGCCGGAAAGCATAGCGGTGTTTGAGCAGTTCAAGGTGCTCTCGAAGGTTGAGGTGGAGAGCCGCTACGAGGTCAAGCTCGAGCATTACTCCAAGAAGGTGAACATCGAGGGGCTGACCACCGCCCGCCTGGCGCGGCGCCATTACCTGCCCGCCATCATCGAGTTCTCCACCACAGTTGCCAGCGCCATCGCGGCGAAGGAAGGCGCGGGCGCGCAGGCCACCAAGGCGGAGAAAGACCTGCTCGCCAAGCTGACAGCCTGCATCGACGCCATCTACACCGGCGCCGAGGTACTTGAGGAAGAAATCGCCAAAGCGGCACAGATAGAGGATTCACTCGCGAACGCCCAGGCCTACTGCACGAAGGTCCTCCCTGCGATGGTCAACGTGCGCACGGCGGTCGACGAGGCTGAGTTGTTGGTTGGGGATGATTACTGGCCTGTCCCGACCTACAACGAGATCCTTTTCTATACCTGATCCAGTCTCTGGCAGGTTCCTCCTGCCAAGATTGTATCCGGGCGCTCTCGGAGGCGGTGGCAATGCCACCGCCTCCACTCTTTTGTGCGCGGAATCGTGTGCTACGCGTAACCGTGTGTCGCGTGCTGCGCACGCTCTCTATACGTCGCCCGCTACCGCGGCCGACTGGATTCTGGCATAAAGCCAGAATGACGGGCTTTTCGTCCGTCACCCCGGGTTTATCCCGGGGTCCAACCGGGCGCGCTAGCGACCGGACTTACTAAACACCGCGGGACGCGTAGCGTCCTCGTGGCACGGTCACCGCCACGGCTGGCACGCCGCGCGGCTCAGCGTACTTCGTCGGTGAGGAAGAACAGGGCGACGGTGCCGGGGCCGGCGTGGGCGCCTATGACGGGGTCGAGGTCGTTTATCACTACGTCTGTCGCTCCGTACTCGGAGCTGATGAGGTCGGCGAGTTGCTGCGCGTCCTCAAGACAGTCCCCGTGCGAGATATAAACGGGGAGTTCGGCGCGCGGCTCACGGGCAGTCTTCGCATAGCGCTCAAAGAGCGCCTGGATGGATTTCTTGCGCCCTCGCACCTTCTCAACCGGTACGAGCCGCCCCTCCACATCCACGTGGAGCACCGGCTTGATGTTGAGCAGCGTAGCCGCAAAGGCCGCTCCCTTGGAAAGTCTGCCGCCGCGCTGGAGGTAGTTGAGGTCCTCAACCGTGAACCAGTGGGCAAATCCGAGGCGCTGCTCCTCAGCCCAGTCCGCGAGTTCGTCGAGAGACGCCCCCGCGAGCTTGCGCTTAGCCGCCTCGACAACCAGCTGTCCCTCGCCCAACGCTGCCGCCAACGTATCAACGCAACGCAGCTTACGCTCGGGGTATTCACTTTCCTGAACGGTCCGCATATGAGCGCTCACGGCTTCATAGGTGCCCGAAAGCGCGGAGTCGAACCCAAGGTAGAGGGCATCGTTGCCCGCCTCAAAGCAAGCACGCAGAACCGTCTCGGCCTCCTTGGGACTCACCAGAGAGGTCTTAACGACCTTGCCCTCGCGCATCATGTTGTAGAACTGTCGATTGTCGGTTATCTCTCCTTCCGTGTAGCCACGGTAAGAGACGCCGTCGACGATGAACTCAAGTGAGAGAATGGATAATCCGTAACGCTCAACATAGCTGTCGGGGAGATTCGCGGAGGAATCAGTGATGATAGTGTAGGGCATGGCTCTCCTCTGGTCGCGATCACGGTTGACGTACAAGCAAAGAGTCCTTCCACTGAAGGTATCTTTGCGCCCCTATCTCAAACGCGACGAGCTTCTGCCGTGAAGTAACGCCACGCACTATCCTCATGCTGGTTCTCGGTATGCCCAGCGACTGCGCAAGCGCCTTGAGGACGGCCGCGTTTGCCTTGCCACCTTCTGGTGGAGCCGTAACCCGCACCAACAGCTCGTCACGCGTCTCACTGCTCCAGCCGACAACGGCGTTGGCGCCCGCTCGCGGTATCACCTTGAGCGCCAGGGTCACTGAATCGTTCTCAGACACGATTCTCAGACACGAGCCAACCGAACAACCCGAGAGCCGCGAGTACCGGCTCAGTCGATCTCCTCGATGTCCAGCTCCTCATCATCTTCCAACTGGGCATAGGCCGCAGCGGCGCCCGTGGGGGCAACGGCAGCCTTCTTGCCTGTCCTGCCGTCTTTGCCCGCGGCATCGGCGGCCACACCCGACGCGGGAATAACCGCATCGTTGCTGGCGATCAGGCGCTCGGCAGCCTTCTGGGTGTCAGCGGCCTTCTCGTTGGCCGCAGTAATGTCATCAAAGGCCGCAAGGCGCTTTTGCGCGTCAGCCTGGAAATGCTTGAGGAGGGAGAGGTACTCGGTCCTGAACTGCTCGCTCGACTCACGCAGCCTGTCGAGCTCGGCAAGCGTCTTCTGCTTCTCGGACAAAGCCTCGCGGACGATGTCGCGGCCTTTCGCCTCGGCCTCGCGGTAGAGCTTCTCGGCCTCCTTGCGGGCTTCTTCCTGCAAGGCATCCGCACTTTTCTGAGCGGCGATGAACGCCTTGGAGATGATCTCCTCGGAGATGGCGCCTTCTTCGCGCTTTGGCTCGGCGGCAGGAATGGGGATGTCGGGAATCGAGGACAGGGCCTCCGCGGCCCGTTGTTCGGCTTCTTCCGCACGCGTCTCGGCAGCCTTGATACGCGCGGCAGCCTCGCTGAGGGCGCGGTTCAGGGTGTCAACATCAGCCGCGACACGCTCCAGGAACTCATCAACCTCATTGGGGTCGTAGCCTCTTTTTACCTCTCCGAAACGGACTTCCTGAATCTCCAACGCGGTTATACTCATAATCCATCCTCTCTACTGCAAAGCAACGAGCTTGGTAATTATAACTCAATTCCGTGCGGGCAAAGCTCACAGTGCCAATTAGCACGGCAAATTGTGGCACCAATTATGGCATCGGTATGACCCCAGCTTCTCATAATACCAGTCGCGCGACAACTTGGAGAAGGATTATAGCGATGAGCGGCGAGAAGTCCATGCCGCCGGCACTGGGAATGAAGCGCCGGAACAGGTTGACGTAGGGGCTGACGATCCTGTCGAGGACGTTGTAGATGTCACTGATAAGGCCGGTGCCCTTGTTGATCCACGAGAGGACGGCCCAGACGATTATGACTATCACGTAGAACTGCACCAGGGAGCCAAGGACCCAGTTGAGGGGGTACGGGATGAGTGAGACGAACGCGGCGGTGGTCATCATGCAAGCTCCTCTGCTCGTTTCAGTGCGGCCTCAACAGCACGGGTGACCAGCTGCGAGAGGCCGTGGGCCTGGGTGTTCTCAAAGGTCTCAAGCGCCGCCTGCGTGGTGCCGCCCGGGCTGGTGACCGCAGCACGCAACTCGGCAGGGCTGGCTTCCGTAAGCTCAAGGTAGCGGGCGGTTCCCCGCAAGGTCTGGATCGCAAGGAGCGAGGCGTCCTCGGGCTTGAGCCCCGCGCGTTCGCCGGCCTTTGCCAGCTCCTCAACAAACAGCGCGAAGTAGGCCGGCCCGGAGCCCGAGAGGGCGGTCGCCGCGTTGATGAGCGACTCGTCGAGCAGCACAGCGTCGCCCATCAGCGAGAACAGCTCCCGCACCAGCTCACCCTCCGCGCGGGGCGTATCGGCACTGACGCAGACCGTGCTCATTCCGGCACCCACCATGAGCGGAGCGTTGGGCATGACGCGGATGATGGCGCCCTCCGGGAACAGCGAGCGGAGTGTGGCGGTTGTTATGCCGGCGGCAATCGAGACGATGCGCGTCGGCGTAAAGGAGGGTGCGGCGCGCAGCGAAGCGCAGACCTCGCGAAGGACCTGCGGCTTTACCGCAAGTAAGACGGTTGTGGGGTGGGCGATACGTGCGCCATCCGCGACACAGCTGATGCCGTAGGTGTCGCTCAGGTACTCCCGTCTCTCCTCGCCCGGATCGGCGATGATGATCGAGGCAGGGTCGAACATAGCCCCGTTCACGAGCCCGGCGACGATGGCCTCCCCCATCTTCCCCCCACCGATGATGGCGATCCTGCCCAGTAGTGCGACTCTGTCGTCCACGCGAATCCTTTCCTGACATCCTGATGCTGCTGGGAAGCATATCTCTTTTCGATTGAGGATGATAGCAGAATCAGACGCGGATAGCAGCCCGCTCCTCATCGGTAAGCGAACCGTTGCGTGTGAACACGTAGACCCGGTCGATATGACGGTCGACCTGTCCGTCGAGGGCGCTTGCCACGCCGAAGGAGAAGTCCAGTATACGTTTGGCGAGCTCGGGGCGGGCCGACCGGAGGTCGAGCACGACGACGATGCCCCGTTTGAGCTCCTGCGCGACCTGCTCGGCGTCGGCATAGCTCATGGGGCGGATGTGCTCGATGCGTCGATGCACCCGTGAGCGCACCTGCGCCTGTGTCTGGGCCTGTGCCTGTGCCTGGGCAAAACGCGCGTTGCCGTCAACAACCGTACCCAGACGCGCCTGGCCCGCAGCCGCGGTACCCAGCGAGACGGGTGCGGCAGGTGCAACGGGCGCGCTTGCCACCGTGGCGGCAGGTGCGGCGGCGCCACTGACCACGGTCAAGCGGCCGGTGTCCTCCATGCGGAGCCGCTCGGACTGCAACTGGGCAAAGGACCCGGGCGTCCGGGCAAGTCCGTTCTTGAACGCGAAGGCGTCATCGTTATATACGGATCGCGCGAGATCGGTCGACGAGCGCCGATAGGCACGCGGGGCGGGGATGCGATCCTGGGGTTGCCCGACGGTAGGAGTCAGCGGGAGTTGCTGCGCCCGCACGTCGGAATGCGTTACGAGCGGGGCGTGATTATCATTGTAGTAATCCGCGCGATCGACTCCATAGTTGCGCATGGAGACCGCCCGGTCACCATGGCCGACGCCCTCCGCAGGAGTACCCGCCGGGGCGCTGTAGCCAGCGGTGGCATCGTACTCATCATAGTCGCCGTCGCCGTACTCATCATAGGCGCCGTCAGCGTATTCGCCGTTGTCGTAGTCGTTGTACCCGGCATACCCGCCGCCAAAGCCCAAACGGCTCTTCACGTTATCCCATATACCCATGTTTCACCTCAAACCGATTTCAACGCCTGGTGCATGCCTCGTTTCCTGCGTTTGCACACCAGGTATAGCCAGGAGGGCATCTACTCGGGTCAGACGGGGAAACCCACGACCACGTCCACGGCCGCACGCTCTTCCCACACCCCGTCAGGCCCACACACTCCTGCCTATCCTCACTATTGTAGCACCTTCTTCTACCGCAAGGGGATAGTCCTCGGACATACCCATAGAAAGTTCACGAAGTTGTACCCTTCCCGTTATCTCGTAGCGCACAGCGAGCCGGTCGCGCAGCTCGCGCAGACCCCGGAACGTGGCACGGGCAACGGCGGCGTCGCCCTGGGGCGCCATGGTCATCAGCCCACGGACCTCAACGCCCTCAAGCGCACAGGCCCGCTCCAGAAGTCCGGGGAGCTCCGCAGGCACAACACCGTCCTTGCTCTGCTCGCCCGAGACGTTTACCTCGATAAGCAAAGGCTGAGTGATGTTGAGCATCTGCGCGCGCTTCGCGATCCCCTCAAGCGCACGCGTCGAGGCGACCGAATGCACAAGTGCGGCGCGCCCGACGAAGTCCTTTATCTTGTTGGTCTGGATGCTGCCGATGAAGTGCCAACGCTCGGCAGGAAAGGCCGCGTACTTCTCGTTGAACAGGCTGGTGCGGTTCTCGCCGAAGTCGTGGATGCCCGCCTCAACGGCTCGGGCGACCTCTGCCAGCCCGACGGTCTTGCTTACCGCGACGACCGTGACCTCAGAACTCGCGCGCCCAACGCGAGCACAGGCATCCGCGATATGCGCACGGATGCCGTGATAATTGTCCGCGATGCCGTTCAGTTTCTTAGAATCCCCGTCTCAGGAAATCCGGGATATAGTCATCGTCGAGCACCGAGCCGCCCGTCGACACGCTGGGAGCTCCCAGGGACGGTGAGAAGCGCGGGGCCTCCTCAACAAGTTCCGTCGTGGCCGGCATGGTACCGAAGTCTAAAGCGCCCTGGGTGTTGTGGTCGTTAAAGCCCGTCGCGATAACGGTAACGCGCACCTGGTCATCCAGAGTATCGTCGATAACGGAACCGAAGATGATGATGGCATCCGCGTCGGCCGCCTCGGTAACGGTATCGGCGGCTTCCGAGACCTCGATGAGGCCCATGTCCGACGCGCCAGCAACGGAGACGAGGATGCGGTTAGCGCCTGTGATGGACGCCTCGAGCAGCTTGCTGGAGATGGCGGCGGTTGCCGCCTCAACGGCGCGGTTCTCGCCCAAAGCGATACCGATACCCATCATGGCGGTGCCGGCGTTCTTCATGACCGTGCGCACATCGGCGAAGTCGAGGTTGATAAGTCCGGGGATGGTGATGAGATCGGTGATACCCTGAGTGCCCTGACGCAGGATGTCGTCCGCGATACGGAAGGCATCGAGCATCGAGGTCTTCTTCTCGACGATCTGAAGCAGACGGTCGTTGGGTATGACGATGAGGGTGTCGACCTTGTCGCCCAGAAGCGTGATACCGTCCTCAGCCTGCATGCGGCGTTTGCGGCCCTCAAAACCGAAGGGCTTGGTGACCACTCCGACAGTCAGCGCCCCTATCTCATCGCGCGCTATCTCCGCGACGATGGGCGCGGCGCCGGTGCCCGTTCCACCTCCCTCGCCCGCGGTTATGAATACCATATCGGCGCCAGCGAGCGCGTCGCGGATCTCCACCCGATTCTCTTCAGCGGCCTGTGCGCCTATCTCGGGGTTCGCGCCGGCTCCCAGACCTCGTGTGAGGTCCTCACCGATATGGACGGTCACGTCGGCATCCGACATCAACAGCGCCTGTCGGTCGGTATTGATGGCGACGAATTCAACGCCCTTGATACCGGCTTCGATCATTCTGTTGACGGCGTTTGTCCCCCCACCTCCGACGCCCACCACTTTGATTACGGCTAAGTGCTCCCTGCCAGAGTAATCGGGCATAAACATCCTCCAACTGCGTATGGATAAAGTGGGCCTCGCTCGTTTCTTTCGTGAAAACCCATGATAGAAATAGTAACAGACGAGCCGCCGGGGTCAAGAGAAGCAGCCATTTTAGCTTGCAAAAACCCAAAAAATATATGCCAAAGCCACCAAGTGGTGTAGCCATCATAGGAGACAAGCCCCAAATGTATGGACACGCCCGGGTTATCAGCACTTACGCCCACCGCGCGAATTCCTCCTCAGTGGCAAGCACTTTGTGCGTGGGCGAAAGCTCGCGGTAGGCACCGACAGCGTAGTCGATACCCGCTTGGACGCTATCATATGCAAGACTCGCACGGTTGCGCTCAAGCAAAGGGTTGGGCCGAGGAATAGCCGAGAGCAGCGATCGGGTATAGGGATGCGTGGGAGTCGAGAATATCTCGTGCGTGGAGCCGACCTCCACCAGATAGCCGCGATGCAACACCCCGACGCGGTCACAGAGATAGCGCACGACGGACAGGTCGTGCGAGATGAACAGATAGGCGGTGCCTAAGCGATGCTGGGTGGCGCGCATGAGGTTTATTATCTGAGCCTGGATGGATACGTCGAGAGCGCTCACCGGTTCGTCGGCGATTATCAGGCTGGGCTCCAGGATGAGGGCACGGGCGATGCCGATGCGCTGCTTCTGTCCTCCGGAGAACTGTTGGGGGTAGCGCTCGCTTTGTTCGGGAGAAAGCCCCACCTGCTCAAGCATGGCAAGGACCCGCTGCGCCCGCTCCGCCCCATCGGCGCAACGCTTCTGTATGGCGAGGCCGGTTGCCACGAGGTCCTTTACCTTACGGCGGGGATTGAGGGACGATGAGGGATCCTGGAAGATCATCTGCATCTTCGTACGCAGAAGTGAGAGGGCCTCCTGATCCATCTGTCCCGATATATCCCGGCCGTCGAATTCTATCTGCCCCGCCGTGGGCGCATAGAGGCGGATGACCGTACGGGCGATTGTCGATTTACCGCTGCCCGACTCACCGACCAGGCCCATAACCTCGGCTCGGTGGATGTCAAACGAAACCCCGTTGACAGCGTTAACGGTACGACGACGCCCCTTAAAGTTCTTGCTGAGCCCCCTCACACTGAGGATAACGTCGCTAGATGACATAGGTCCTCCCCTCCTCCAACATGACGCGTATCCGCTCGGCCAGCTCGACGGGCATCTCCACATGTGGCGCATTCTCATGCAGAAGCCAGGTCGCCGCGAAATGGGCATCGGAGATCTTGAACAGCGGCGCCTCAAGCCGATGGTCTATATTGAGCGCGTAAAGATTGCGCGGTGCGAACGGATCGCCCGCAAGCTCTCCCACCACCCGTGGCGGTGAGCCCGGTATCGTATACAGGTTCGCGTCAGGCGTCTCAAAGTTCGGCAGGGAAAGCAGCAAGCCCCAGGTGTAGGGGTGCCGCGGGTCGTAGAAGATGTCTTCTACCGAGCCCTTCTCAACTATCCTGCCCGCATACATGACGCACACATAGTCGGCTATCTTGGCAACCACCCCCAAATCGTGCGTGATGTAGATGACGCTTAGGCCCAATCGCCTCTGGATGTCACGGATGAGTTCGAGTATCTTCGCCTGTATGGTCACGTCGAGCGCCGTGGTCGGCTCGTCGCAGATAAGTACATCGGGGTTACCGGAGATGGCGATGGCGATGACCGTGCGCTGGCGCATGCCGCCGGAGAGCTGGTGCGGATAGCTCTTGAGACACGCGGCCGCGTCCTCGATGCCAACAAGTTCGAGCAGCTCCAGCGCCTGTTCGCGCGCGGCTCGTTTGCTCAGGCCCCGATGCAGACGCAGACCCTCGATTATCTGGTTGCCGATGTTCATGGTCGGGTCGAGCGAAGTGAGCGGGTCTTGGAACACCATCGCTATACGACGTCCGTTTATGCGCCTGCGCAACTCCCGTACGCCCAACGACAGCAGCTCCTCGTGTAGATCGTTTTCCTCCACACGGTAATTGAAGTGTATCTCGCCACTTTCGACATGCCCGTTTTTGGGGAGAAGCCCCATGATGGCCTTTGCGGTGACCGACTTGCCCGAGCCGCTCTCCCCCACCAGTGCCAG
>JAITEK010000109.1 GCA_031282085.1 Coriobacteriales bacterium | reverse complement strand
GAGGTTTCGCGAGTCATCTATCCTTCTGAATAGAGAACTGCTGTTGTCATAACAGCTATGGAACAAGGGGACGGCGCAATTCTGTCGTACGAGAGATGAGCGAGCACGAGTTCCGTCCCCCTTGCCTCTCGCCAGCTGAACCAGTTTAATGTCTGCTGGGCATCGGCGGCGCGTTCTCCCGCCGCAAGCGGGATTGCCGATACGTGTGCTTTGCCTCCTGCGTTACGATATGTTCACGCACTGTCGATCGAAATGGAGGCCGCCAATGAAGTACGTATGCCAAATCTGTGGTTACATCTACAATTCCGAGACCGGTGACATCGACCTTGATATCGCGCCGGGTACCGCTTGGGAAGATCTACCTGATGACTTTGTCTGCCCGCTCTGTGGCGTAGGCAAAGATCAGTTTGAGGCCGAGTAACCCGCGTCTCCATCATACCCGGATCCTCGCAACAAGCCTGCTCTCGGACCCGATCCGGTGACCCAAGAGCAGGCTTGCTCCCAAGCCCAGCAACGATACGAGCGAAACAGGCTGCTATGGTCACAGAACAGATACGGTCCTCGGTACTCATAACGAGCGTCCTCAATCCCAATATGCGCGTCTTTGACGTTGTTATGCGCACTGAATACGGCACGAGTTACAATTCTTATGTAGTTGTCGGTTCGCGGGGCATAGCGCTTATCGACGCCGCTCATGCAACCTTTTGTGAGGATTATCTTAATAAGCTAGAGCGGGCGCTTGAAGGACGCACACCGGATTACCTCGTCATGAACCACACAGAGCCCGACCATAGCGGTACGGTGGCGACTCTGCTTGAGCGCTACCCCAACTTGACAGTGGTAATAAGCAAGGCGGGGGCGATCTACCTTAAGAACATTGTCAATCGTGATGACGTTCGGATGATGATCGTCACGGATGGCGACAAGCTCGATCTCGGCGACCAAACACTGCGCTTCATCAGCGCGCCCTTCCTGCATTGGCCGGACACGATGTTTACCTGGCTCCCTGAAAAGGGCGTTGTGTTCACCTGCGACTTCCTCGGAGCGCATTACTGCGAGCCGCAGCTTTTTGACCACCGCATCATCTATCGGGACGCTTACAGCGATGCTGTGAAGAACTACTTCGACTGCATCTTCGCCCCTTTTAAGCCCTTTGTGCTCAAGGGTTTGGAAAAGCTCGCAGCGCTCGATGCGGATTATGCCTGTACGAGCCACGGACCCATACTCACTAGAACCTGTGAGCTTGAGCGCATCAAGGCGCACTACCACACATGGGCAACCGAAGAACCCCGCGCGTACAAGCGCATCCCGCTATTCTATTGCAGCGCCTACGGCAACACCGAACAGCTGGCGACCCATGTCGCCCGTGGCCTGCTGCGTGCACAACCAGCGGCCGAGGTCACGTGCTACGACCTCGTCAAGCACGATCTCGCACGGTTAGCGGCTATCCTCAACGAAAGCGATGCCTTCTTCATCGGCTCACCGACCATCAACCGTGATGCGCTGCCTGTTGTCTGGAACCTCATCGCCAGCATCGACGCCGTGACCATCCCCAGGCGCCCGGTCGCGCTCTTTGGTTCCTACGGCTGGAGCGGCGAAGCCCTGCCCCATCTTGCCGAACGCCTGTCGAGCCTTAAGGCAAAGGTCTTTGAGACCCAGCTCAAAGTGTGTTTCACTCCCACTCCCGCCGACCTTAAAGCAGCCGAAGAACTCGGCGAGGCTTTTGGCTCCTCACTCGACTGACGATTGCTGGTGCAGTACGGCGTAGACTTCTTCGGCTACGTTCTGGGGGATGCCTTTTACGGCGGCCATGTCCTCGGCGGTCGCCTCGCGGAGTTGTTTGAAGGAGCCAAAGGCTTTAAGCAGCAGTTTTTTGCGTTTGGGGCCGAGGCCCGTTATATCGTCGAGGACGCTGGTGGTCATGGCTTTGCCGCGCAGCTCGCGATGGAAAGTGATGGCAAAACGGTGTGCCTCGTCGCGGATTTGCTTGACGAGGTACAGGCCCGCCGAACCACTCGGCAACACGATGGGGCCTTCGTCATCCCAGGGTACAAACAGCTCCTCATCACTCTTGGCAAGCCCTGCCACCGGGATGTTGAGCCCAAGGGCGTCCAGTTGCTGGAGGGCTGCCGTTAACTGTGGTTTGCCACCATCGACTATGAGCAGGTCGGGGCGAGCACCGAAGCGCTCATCCGCCATGCGCTCAGGGGCGTAACGTCGGCCTAACACCTCGGCCATCATCGCGAAGTCATTTGCCTCACCCGTGTCGAGCCGCACCTTAAAGCGGCGGTACTGCGACTTATCCGGGCTGCCAGCCACAAAGACCACCATCGAGGCCACCGAATGGCGCCCGTGGATGGTCGAGATGTCAAAGCACTCTATGCGTATCGGTGCCCGCTCAAGGGCAAGCGCGCTTTCCAGCTGTAACAGGGCCGCGTTGGTGCGCTCCTCGTCATAGCGCGTACGCACCTTATACCGCATGAGGGTGTGGCGGGCGTTGCGCTCGGCAAGCTCAAGCAAGTCGTGGCGCTCGCCGCGCCGCGGCACAACAAGACGTACGCGCGCCCCGTGCCGGGAAGCAAGCCGCGTGGTGAGCCACTCCTCAACGGTCGGCGCGTCCTCGGGGGTGGCGGCAAGCACCACTTCGCGCGGGATGTCCGTCGCCTGCTCGTAGTACCGCACCAAAAAGCCGTCGATGAGGTCGTCATCGGGCACGTCAAAGCCTTTGTCGAGCACGAACTCGTTGGAGATGATGACCACGCCCTCACGCACCACAAGTACGTGAGCGCCGGTGATGGTCTCCTCGCGGAAGAAGCCGATAACGTCGGCGGACAACGAGGGCGAGAGTTGCACGTGCTGGCGCTCGTCGAGCGAACGCACGATGTCTATGCGCGTCTTCATCCGCGCGGCGCGCTCAAACTCAAGCCTCTCGGCTGCCGTGCGCATCTCAAGCTCCATCTCGCGCAGGAACTCCCGGCGATGACCGGACAAAAAGCGCTCGATGCTGCGCACATGCTCAGCGTATTCCTCGGGGCCGCAGGCGCCTGAGCAGGGGCCCGGCCCCAGGCCCACATGGGAATCAAAGCAGGGCTTGTCACCGGCAGGTGCGTGCGCGGGGTCGGCCTCCATCTTGCGTTTGAGGCGCTTCCACTCCACGCAGCTTGCCTGGCACAGCGGCACAACGCGCCGGGCGACGTCAATCATCGTGCGCGCGGCGCGGGCGTCCGTATACGGGCCGAAGTAACGCGTCGAGGGCACCTGCTTCTCGCGCGTGTACTTGAGCGCAGGGAACACATCGCCTTTAGTAAGCGCGATAAAGGGGTAACTCTTGTCATCCTTAAAGTCCACGTTAAAGGGCGGCGAGTACTGGTTGATGAGATTCTTCTCCAGAATGAGGGACTCGTGCTCGCTTTCCGTGACGAGGTACTCAAAGGAGGCTACCTGCTCCATGAGGCGTGGTATCATGGCGCGCTCGTCGCTGAGGTTGACGTACTGACGCATGCGGTTGCGCAGTTGCCGCGCCTTGCCGACGTAGAGCACCTGCCCCTCGGCGCCTTTCCACAGGTAGACGCCCGGAAGCTGCGGCACCGCGTCCAATTGTTCCCTTATGCTCGGTATGCCCGCTGTTTCATCCATGACGATATACTATCACGCATTGCATTGCATCGCTTCACTTCTCCTCGTCCCCTATAAGGGGGGACTCTCGGCATTCGTGTGCGCATGGTTTGCTGTAACAGGGTATTATGGCAGGTACGAGAAAACGGGGCACATCATGACAGGGCGGATGGGTTTTCTGGGACTATGGGCAAGATACGCACATTCATAACGCACTTCCTCTTTTCCGAGGAGATACCTCTGGATGTGCGCGCAGTAAACGTTGTGTCCTTTGTCGGCACGGCTTGGATATTCTGTATCCTGCTGCTCCGCCTGGCAGAGTTCTTCTTCATGCGCGACCTCCAGCCGATAATCCTCATCCTGGTGGCTGTCTTCCTGGTGGCTTTCGTCGTCGTCCACATCGTATTCCATCTGACAAACGCAAGCGCCTCGGTGCGGGCGATCACGACCCTTGTCATCGTCGACATCGGATGGCCGTTATCCTTCTTCGTGACGGGTGGCATAGAGTCGGGTTTTGCGGCCGCCTTTGTCGTAAGTCTGGCGACCACCTTCTTCGTGGTTCGCGGACGCAGTCTTGTCATGTTCCTTGGTCTGCATTGCGCACTTATCGTTACGGTCTATGTGCTTGGCTTTGTCTTCCAGGACCTGGTTACCCAGTATTCCACCTCCCACGTGCTGCTCGACACGATCGTAGCCGTTATCGCCTCTGGCTTCGCGGTAGGTTTCGTCGATCTTTTCCAGAATCGACTCTACACCCAGGAGCATCAGAAGGTCGCGCGGGAGAGCCAGGCGAAGGCCGACTTCTTGTCCAATATGAGCCACGAGATACGCACGCCCATGAACGCCATCATCGGCATGAGCACGATAGCGCGCAATGCCTCCAGCGCCGAGCGCAAAGACGACGCGCTGAACAAGATCGACAGCGCCTCGCGACACCTCCTCGGAGTCATCAACGACATCCTCGACATGTCAAAGCTCGACGCGCAGAGGCTCACGCTCTCCCCCACCGACTTCAACTTGGCCGACATGCTCCGCAAGGTCCTCACAATCAACGAGTTGAGCATCAAGAACAAGAACCTTAACTGCGAGGTCGATACCGACAATCGGATTCCGCCTCATCTTTTCGGTGATGATCTGCGCCTGTCCCAGGTTGTTACGAACCTGCTCTCCAACGCCATAAAATTCACGCCCGCGGGCGGCCACATCACCCTGCGCACACAACTGGTATCCGGTGATGATACGACGAGCGTCATCCGCGTTTCCGTGAGCGACACCGGCATAGGCATCAGCGATATGCAGAGGGAGCAGTTGTTCACCCCCTTCCACCAGGCTGAGTCGGGCACCTCGCGCAAATACGGCGGCACAGGGCTGGGGCTTGCCATCTCAAAGAGCATCATCGAGCTTATGGGAGGGCACATAGGGGTTGAGTCCGAACTGGGGCACGGCGCGACCTTCTTCTTTGAGGTCAGCCTGCTCAACGGCACAAAGCCGGACAAGGAGTCCGTCGGCATCGGCGGTTCCCGTGAGACCCTTACATCTCTCGGCGACCTCTCCGGCCAGGAGATCATGCTTGCCGAGGACATAGAAGTCAATCGCGAGATCGTCGCAGCCTTCCTCGAGGACACCGGCCTTGGCATCACAATGGCGAAGAACGGACGTCAGGCGCTTGAGCTCTTTGAGGCCGACCCCAAACGTTACAAGCTGATCCTCATGGACATGCAGATGCCCGAGATGGACGGTCTTGAGGCGACGCGTCGCATACGCGCCCTCAAGGTGCCCGAGGCGCGCACGGTGCCCATCATCGCGATGACGGCAAACGTATTCAGGGAGGATGTGGAACGCTGCTTGGCCAGTGGTATGAACGGCCACCTTGGCAAGCCAATCACGATTGACAGGCTCAAGGCGATCCTCAAGGAGTACCTCGTGCCCGCTCAAGGGACCTCTTAGAGAAAA
>JAITEK010000022.1 GCA_031282085.1 Coriobacteriales bacterium | reverse complement strand
TTCCGCGCTCTGCGCGGAAATCTTTGGCTGTGCCAGCACCCATTTCCCTACTAAAAGCGCGCAGCGCAACACACTGTTGCTGCGGCAGTCGTGTGTCGCGTGCTCTGCACACTCACTAGGTGTCGCTCACTATCGTCCGCGATTGGACCCCGGGACAAGCCCGGGGTGACGTGCCGTTTTACCTACCCGTCACTCTGGGTTTATCCCAGAGTCCAGTCGCACGCGATAGCGGGCGACGCCTAGAGAGCGCGCAGCGCAACACGCGATGGTGGGCGTTGCGTAGGGCGGCGCAGGGGTACGTTGCTTTTGGTTTCTGGCGGTAGCCTGGTAATCGGCGGCTCTCTGAGGGCTGACAACCGCTATAATTCTTAGGAGACAAGGTTTGTTCCTAGGAGAAGGCGCGGGTTATGGCGGACGCAGCAGCAGAGAACAGCTCATACTATCTCACCACACCCATCTACTATGTTAACGGGGTGCCGCATCTTGGCACGGCGTATACCACCATCGCGGCCGACGCGTTGGCGCGTTTTGAGCGTATGGACGGGCGCGACACCTGGTTCTTAACGGGGTTGGACGAGCACGGTCAGAAGGTCGCACAGGCGGCTGAGGCCAAAGGTGTGAGCCCACAGGAGTGGGTAGACAGCGTTGCTCCGCAGTTCCTCGATGCATGGGAGGCGCTCAGCATCTCCAACGACGACTTCATCCGCACCACCGAGCAGCGCCACATCCAGGGTGTGCAGCGGTTCTTTGAGCAGATGCGTGCCAATGGCTACATCTACCAAGACACCTATGAGGGTTTTTACTGCGTACCGGAGGAGACCTTCTTCACCGACGAGCAACTGGCGGATTTTGCCGCGGCCGCAGCCGTTGAGGGTTGCCCTTCCACAGACGAGAGCGGCGCCAAACTCTGCCCGGACTGTGGGCGACCGTTGAGCTTTGTGCAGGAGGACAACCTGTTCTTCAAGCTCTCGGCCTTTCAGGACCGCCTGCTTGCGTACTATGAGGAGAACCCCGGGTTCATCTGCCCCGAGATACGGCGCAACGAAGTGCTCAGCTTTGTGCGCGGCGGCCTCAAGGACCTCTCCATCTCGCGCACGACCTTCAACTGGGGCGTGCCGATTCCCTTTGCGCCCGGCCACGTGAGCTACGTGTGGGTCGACGCGCTCATCAACTACATCACGGCGGTGGGCTACGGCTCCGACGACCCCGTAAAGCAGGCGGAATTCGCCAAACGCTGGCCTTGCCAGGTGCACTTTGTCGGCAAGGACATCATCCGCTTCCACTGTGTTATCTGGCCCGCCATGCTCATGGCGGCGGGCATTGAACCGCCCGGCAAGGTGTTCGCGCACGGCTTCTTGCTCACCAAGGGTGAGAAGATGAGCAAGTCCAAGGGCAACGCGACCTCGCCGCTGGAGCTCGCCAAGATATTCAGCGTGGACGGCTACCGGTACTACTTCCTCACCGACGTGCAGTTCGGCGCCGACGGCTCCATATCGCTTGAGCGCATGGTGCAGGTCTACAACGCCGATCTGGCGAACAGCTGGGGCAACCTCTGCTCGCGCGCCTTTAATATGACGAGCAAATACTGTGCGGGGCGCGTGCCTGAGCTGTGGGAGAAGACCGCGGCGCGGCTTACCCAGGAGATGGGCAATCCGCTGGCCGAGCTTGCAGAGGGGCTGTACGAGCGCTACGCCCGCGCGATGAACGCCATCGATTACTCGAGCGCCTACGCCGCCGTTATGGAGCTGTGCGACCGCGCGAACCTCTACATCGAGGAGAGCACGCCGTGGACGCTGGCAAAACAGGCGGCCGCGGAGGCTGAAGAGGCTGCGGCGGCGGGCGTCTCGCTCGACGATGCGACCGCGCCAACGGCGGCGGACCGGCTGTCGTTCGTGCTCTACAACATCCTTGAGTCCATCCGCATCATGGCGTTGTTCTTTGCTCCCGTGATGCCCAATACCTCGGCTGAGGTGTTTGGTCGTCTTGGGCTGGGAGACGTTTTTGGAGGCGATGGCTTACAGGCGGCCACGCGTTGGGGCGGCCTTCCCGCCGGCAACGAGGTCATCATCGGTGAGCCGCTGTTCCCGCGCCTCAAAGAGGAGGAGCTGTAGTATGCGCACTACGCAGGCCGCAACAAGCGACGTCGCCAACCAGCAGAGCGAACCCAAGGTCTACTGGGACGCGCTGTTCCGCGACGCCAAGGGGCGTGTGGTTGAGCCCCCTGCGTTCAGTGCGCCTGTGGCCGATACGCACGTACACCTCGACATGCTGCACCATCCCGCCCTGGCTCTGGCGCGTGCGGCGGCCAACGGCGTGGACTTCCTCGTTACGGTGGTAGACCCCACCGAGGACCCGGCCTACACCTATCTGAGCCTCGGGGAGTGGGAGCACCACGCTCGCGACCTTCTCGATGGTTGGAACAAGCACGTCCCGGTTCCTACCACGCGCATCATCGTCGGTTGTCATCCGCACAACGCGAGCCGCTTTACGCGCGACATCGAGCAGATACTCATCAAATGCGCGTCCCGGCCGCTCACCGCGGGGATAGGGGAGATCGGGCTGGACTACCACTACGACCTCAGCCCGCGCACCACGCAGCAGGAGGTATTCAAGCGACAGCTCGCGCTTGCCAACGAGATGATGCTGCCGGTGGCCCTGCACCTGCGCGAGGCGCACGACGACGGTCTGCGCATCCTCCGGGAGGAGGGCATGCCAGCCGCCGGTACGCTGCTGCATTGCTTCAATCTCGACCTCGAGACCCTCAAGCCCTTCCTCGACTTGGGCTGCTACGTCGCCTTTGGTGGGCCGGTGACCTTTAAGAAGAGCGACGAGCTGCGCGAGGCCGCACGCAATACGCCGATAGGGCGCATCGTTACGGAGACCGACGCGCCGTTCATGGCGCCGGAGCCGTTGCGGGGGACCATCTGCGGCCCGGAGGACACGGTGTTTACGGCAGCCTGCCTCGTGGAGGCCTTTGGTCTTGAGGGACGCGAGGCCATCAGGCTACTCACGCGTCTCTTTGAGAATGCGCGCAACTTCTTTGACCGCGATACGAGTTCCTGGCAAGACAACCCCAAGGCGGTTGCGTCATTGGTTGCGCAGGCAAAAGGCGTGGTCGCCTCGCCGCCCGCGTTATCTTGAGAAACACCTTTAAGGAGTAACACATG
>JAITEK010000089.1 GCA_031282085.1 Coriobacteriales bacterium | reverse complement strand
ACCTCACGGTTATCAGCCGTGCGCTCTAACCAACTGAGCTACGGGCCCGTAGCGCAGAAAAAAAGCGCCCGACTACTCTATAACAGTATGAACCGTTTGTCCAACAAAATCCAGCAATTTGTCCCAGATTCCCCACTCAGGGGTTCTCTTTGCCCCGGTCAGGAACCATGTGTCGCGTGCTATGCACGCTCTTTATGCGTCGCTCGCTGTCGCTCGCGGTGGATTCCGGCATAAAGGAGGAATGACGGGCAGGCAAAAACCGCACGCAAACGCGCGCAAACGCGCGTCATTCTGGGCTTGTCCCAGAATCCAACCAGACGCGGTAGCGGCTGGGCTCACAAAACACCGCGGAGCACGGAGCGCTCTCGTGACACTCATTTTACCGCGCAAAACCGTAAACGGTATTGCCGTTGACAGTAGCCCGCTCGTAAATTACAATCTCCTAACTATTGAGTTTGGCCTACATAACTTTTCAATCTATCACATCTGTGAGAAACGGAGGCGTAATGGCTGCATTGAGCGCTGCACCACGAATTCCATCAAAGGTTTTGGCAATCATACTGGCACTGTTATTGGTAGGAGGTCTTGTTCTGCCCCTGCCCTTCGGCACAATCGTCGCCTATGCGGCGGGGACCGAATATAGCGTCGGCACGTACGCCGATCTTTCCACGCGGATACAGAACGCGACGAACGGCGACGTGATCAGGCTCACGGCGGACATCGATGTTTCGGCCGGGGGGAGTTTCTACAGCTCGTCCGGCGCTGGCCGCACCATCACCATCAAGGGCGATGGGCATACCATCAAACAGACGGGGACCAAGCCCCTGTTCAGTTTTGCTTACGGCAACATCACCTTTGAGAACGTGAAGTTCGACGGCAACGCGAAAACGATGAACATCGGCAACGGCGGCTCCGCCCTTTACAGCACGGGCGCCACGCTTACGGTAAAGGACAGTGAGTTCGTAAGCTGCGTCACTAATCGGGAAGATGGTGGTGGCGCCATACACAGCAGAGGGACGCTCAACATAAGCGACTGCCTTTTTGTGAACAACCGCTCCTCAGAGATGGACGGCGGTGCGATACTTATCGGCGCGGGAAGTGCCGCAATCACCAACAGCACTTTTACCGGCAACTACGCGGAGTATGACGGCGGCGCCGTCGCCGTTGAGGCGGGTAGTGCAGCGATCACCAACTGCACCTTTTACGGGAACACGGCCTATGAGCACGGTGGAGCGATTGCGGACCTGAGCAGCAGCAGTGGGGTTCGTATCAAGAACACGATCGCTATCGGCAACACGGTAGAGAGCAGCACGTCTACTAAGCAGCACAGCGCCGACGTTGAACACTCTTATGGGGCGAGCAACTCAACCTCGGTCATCGACGCAGGAAACAACCTCTTCGGCAAGATCGGCACGGGCTCCGCTGCTCTCAAAGCCGTCTCAACCTCAAAGCGCGACGTCGCCAACAGTCCCGCCTGGCTCGACACGGCACTCAAGAACAACGGCGGCTCCACGCGCACCTTGGCGTTGCTCGACGTTGCAAGTAGTCCCGCCCGGGACAAGGGCGCGTCTGGCTCCGGCGTCCCCGCCACCGACCAGCGCGGCGTGTCGCGTGACGCAACGCCCGACATCGGCGCTTATGAGTATTACGTTGCTCCGCCAGCAACCGTAAGCGGCGTGGCGATAAGCCCGCAGGACGTGGTGTTGGGCAAGGGCGATACGCGCACCTTTACCGCTGAGGTCGCAGGCGAGAACGGCCCGTCGCCGGAGGTCACGTGGAGTGTCTCGGGAGCTACGTCCGCAAACACCAAGGTCACCTCGACCGGGCTCAGCGGCCCCGGCGCAACGGCGCAGGGCGCCTTAAGCGTCGCGGCGGACGAAGCGGCGACAACGTTTACGGTCACCGCGACCTCGGTAACTGACACGAGCAAATCCGCCTCGGCCACGGTCAGCTTGGTGGGCGAGTTTGATGTCGCGACGGGTGCGGAGTACAACAACGCCATGCTCAGCGGGCTGAACCCGCTCATCATCAACATCACTGCCGATCTCACCGGTGTGGACGCGCCGGCGCTTGCCACAGCCCGCGAGGTGGTCATCAACGGCAATGGGCACACGCTTACGCAGGCGCCCGCCGGTGTGAGCGCTCGCCTGGAGGCTGTTGCGGCTGGCAACAGGCTCACCATCAACGATCTGAGTATCATAGGCGACGCGGTGCCGACCAACTACAAGAACGGTGGGGGAGCCGTTTACCTTGCGAAAGGCGACGTCATCCTCAACAACGTCAGCATCCAGAACTGCTCTGTGGAGTACAAGAACGACCCGGGCAACCAAAACGGGCTGCGCTTTGGTGGTGGCGCGGTGAGCGTGGCGCTTACCGACCCGCCCAACAGCTCGGCTTCTAACGGCTCGATTACGGCCACCAACTGCACGTTCACCAACAACACGGTGGGCCATACCTTTGACAACTTCGGCGGCGGCGCGCTCGGCGCGGACAAGGTCTACCTGACGAACTGCACCTTCTGGGGCAACAAGGTGCTGGACGGCGTCGGCGGGGCGGTTTACGCGCGTCTCGGCGGTGAGATGGTGAATTGCACCGTTGTGAGCAACGCGGCCGGTGTTGCCGGCGGCGGCGTGGTGAGCCGCACGAATGAGGTCAACGGGAATTTTACCCGCCTCCACCTGCTCAACTGTATCGTCGTGGGCAACTACCTCTATGCCACGCCCGACGGCGTGGACGGCGTGTCCTCCGCGACCTTCCGCAACGGGCACTCGGGCATAAACGTCGACCAGGTCTATGACCAGGGCGGCAACATCTTCGGCTACGTGCATACGGTTATCGACGCAGACTATCGCGACCTTGTGTACTCGAGTGAGGGTCTGCGCAAGGAGGGCCCGGGCTCCGTCTGGAATGTCTCCGACGCTCCGGATGACTTGAAGAAGTGGCTGGACTACGCCTTGCCCAAGGATAACGGTGGTGCGACTCCCACGATCGCCCTCAAGGACCTTTACGACAGCCCGGCCATCGACAAGGGCCGTACCGCGGGCAGCGTGGACGCCAATCTGGCTGCCCTTGCGGCCCCCGCCTCTGACCAGCGTGGCGTGGCGCGCGACGACGGCAAGCTGGATGTGGGCGCGTACGAGTACACAGGCGCGCGGGCAGCGTACAAGGGCGCCCTGCAGGACCTCGTCGCGGCGGTTGAGGAAGCCGGCTATACGGAGGCGGACTATACGACCGCGTCCTGGGCGGCTTTAAGCAGCGCTCTGGCGCTCGCAAAGGCTGCTTTGGCGGATGACGCTGCCACCCAACAGCAGGTAGACGAGGCAAAAGACGTACTTGTCGAGGCGGTCTCGGCTCTTACGTCGCGCGCCAGCGCTGGGGACCTGGCGTACCTTGAGGCGATGGTGAATTTTGTAGAATCCAAGGTGGGTGGCTCAAGCGCCTATACCACGGATAGTTGGACCCGCTATGCGGCGGCTCTTGCTCAGGCGCAGGACATCCTCGCCGCTCCCGCGGGCTACTCGTCCGTTGAGGTGGAGAGTGCAGCGGATGCTCTTTTAGCAGCCTGCCAGGAGCTGAAGCGCGTGGTTGATAAGAGCCTTCTGGCTGCTGCCGTTGAAGCCGCCGAGGAGATCCTCGCAAATCCCCAGTTGATACCTTCTTATCGTGATGCGCTGGCTCAGGAGTTGGAGAAGGCCCGTGCGCTGCTTGCTGACCCCGACGCGACGTGGGATCAGGTTACGGACGCGTTTGAGGCCCTCCTCTCTCTGATCGGCGTGGAGACCGAAGCTGGTGACAAGACGCGTCTGACGGCTCTTGCCAAGATTGCCTCCAAGCTCGATTCCGCCGTTTGGACTCCGGCCAGCCTTGCACCGGTTGCCGCGGCCTTGACGCAGGCACAGTATGTGGTTGACGATCCGGAAGCCGTGCAAAGCGAGGTAGAGTCGGCGGAAGCGGCGCTACAGGATGCTCTTGATGGGCTGACCCGTCGAGCGGACTTCTCGGCGCTTGCCGCCGTTGTAGCGCGGGCTGAGGCCGTTATCGCGGCGACCGATGACTACGTGCCCTCCACGATAGCCGGCCTCTCGGCGGCAACTCAAGCGGCAACAGCGGTGCTTGATGACGCAAACGCCACCCAGGCAGAGGTAAACGCCGCCCGTGATTCGTTGGTGGCCGAGCTGTTGAAGGCGCGCAAGAAGGCGAACTTCAAGCAATTGAACGCCGCTCTACAAACGGCCTCTGCCCTCGATTTGAGCGCGTATACGAGCGCGAGCGTAAAGTCGCTCTCAGCTTCGCTTGAGCGGGGGAGGACCCTGCTTGCCCTGTCTCATGAGGAGGTCACTCAGGAGATGGTAGACACGGCTACCAGCGACATCCTCGTTGCCTTGGCGTCCCTTGTTCTCCGGGCGCCCAATGTTGAGCCGCCCGCCGGGCAGCCGGGAGGCTCCGGTGGTGGAGCAAACGGTTCAGGCGGCAGCAGCACCGGCAGTTCCGGCAGCACCGGCAGCGCTGGCAGCGCTGGCGTCAGCTTCACAGGACTTGCTGGTTTGGGTAGTGTCGCGTCTGCCGATGTGGGCTCCGGTTCTTCAACATCAACAGCGAATACTGCCGGCGCCAATACCGCGGCTCAGGACCGGGTGCAACGATCCGAAAGCCCCCAAGCCGTTGCTGAGGCCCTCGTTGAGGACACGGTGCCGCTGGCACAGTCTGACGCGCACGCGACAGGAAGCATCCTGACAAACGCTCTGTTCTGGCTGGTCCTGGGTGCTGCTGTGGCGCTGCTCGCGCTTGGCTTTTTGCTGTTTGCCAAACGTCGTCGGGGAGAAGGGCCCTCATGCTCATAGCCCTCTGAGGCGCAACATCCTCGCGTTCCTCCACAATCTCTGAGATCTCCGGGGCAGTACCGCAACAGGTACTGCCCCGACTGATTCAGGAGAGGAGAAGGGGAGCGCCGGGTTCATCTTTGCTCCTAGGGCGCTCATGCGTTAGTATGGGTAGCGCACATTTCCCCTCTAAGGAGCATGGTTTATGACGCGTGACGAGGCGTTGCGGCTTCTCGGACTTGGCGAGGACGCAACCGAGGAGGACATCAGGGTCGCCTACAAAGAGGTGGCGCAGATACTCCATCCGGATAAGTATGCCGACAACAAGCGGCTTGCCGAGCGCGCCACCGAGCAGTTCAAGCACGTCAATGAAGCGCGTGACCTGCTGCTGGGCAAGGGATCGTCGCGACGAGCGGCAACGACCGGCGGCAGGGGAAGAACCGCGCGTGCAGGCGCTACCGAGGACCGCGCGACCGCTCTCAGGGCGCGTCTTGCGGGCATCGCCGCCGCCCGCGTGCAGCTGGTCGCACAGCTCGACACCGAGTTTGACCGGCGGCGCGTGGGGATATACCTTGTAGTGGGTGGGCTCCTCGCGGGGCTTGTCGGGCGCTTCATCAAGCCGCTGCTTGCGATTGCCCCGGTAGCCTTTGTCTGGGGCATCATACAGGTAGTCTCCGTGCTAGGCAACATCAGCATGATAAAAAAGCAGCTGGAGACACTCGACGTTGCTCGCGAGAAATGTGAGCGTGAACTCGCTAAACTGTAAGATTGCAAAGAAAGGTGGAACAGAGGGGACGGGGCAACAGGCCCACCGGGGGAGGTTGTTGCTGCGTCGAGAGCGTGTCATCATGTGGGACAGTTGCCCCGTCCCCTCTGTCCCAGCCCCGTCCCCTCTGTTCCACTGTCCCATTGAATGAAAGGTGAACCACAGTATGCTTCAGAACCGTATACGCAATATCGCCATCATCGCGCACGTCGACCATGGCAAAACTACCCTGGTCGACCGTTTGCTTTATGCGACGGGGGTGTTCCGCGACAATCAGCAAGTCGCCGAGCGCGTGCTCGACTCCAACGACCAGGAGCGCGAGCGGGGCATCACGATACTCGCCAAGAACATAGCGATTACCTACAACGACACCAAGATCAACGTCATCGACACGCCGGGTCACGCCGACTTTGGTGGTGAGGTTGAGCGCGTGCTCAAGATGGCCGACGGCGCCCTGCTCATCGTGGACGCCTTTGAGGGGCCCATGCCGCAGACGCGCTTTGTGTTGCGCCACGCCCTGGAGCTGGGACTCAAGCCCATCGTCGTCATCAACAAGGTCGACCGCCCGGGCGCGCGTCCTCATGAGGTGCTCGATGCGGTCTTCGACCTCATGCTTGAGCTTGAGGCCACCGATGAGCAGCTCGACTTCCCCACGGTCTACACCTCGGCGATAAACGGCTTCGCGCGTTACGAACCCGATGACGGCAACAGCGACATGATTCCGCTGCTCGACACCATCCTTGCCCATGTGCCGACCCCCGACGTGGACCCCACCGGACCGCTGGCCCTGCAGCTGTGCACCATCGACCACTCCGAGTACGTGGGACGCATCGGCATCGGGCGCATCTTCTCGGGTACCCTGCGCAAAGGCGAAGGCGTGCTCGTCATCAAGAACAATGGCGCGCGTTACAACGCGCAGATCAAGCAACTGTTTACCTTTGAGGCGCTCGGGCGCGTTGAGCGCGATGAGGCGGCGGCGGGAGACATCGTTGCCGTTGTGGGTGTTGAGGACGCGGACATCGGCGACATGCTCACCTCACGCATCACCCCGCTCGAACTCGACCCGATCAAGGTGGAGGAACCGACGATGGCCGTGGTCATCTCCGCGTCCACCAGTCCTCTGGTGGGGCGCGAGGGCAGCATCGTCGGCGCACGGCAGCTCAACGAGCGGCTTGCGCGCGAAGCGGAGTCCAACATCTCGATGCGCATTACCCCACTCGAGAGCGGCGTAGGCACAGAGGTCTCTGGCCGCGGCGTGCTGCATCTGAGCGTGTTGATGGAGACCATGCGTCGCGAAGGTTTTGAGTTTGAAGTGGGGCGGCCACGCGTGCTGCTGCGCAAGGATGCCCAGGGCAACCGTACCGAGCCGATAGAGGAAGCGACCGTTGACGTTCCGAGCGAGTACGCCGGCAAGGTCATTGAGGTCTTTGGCTCGGCCGGTGGCGAGATGGTCGATATGTCACAGCGCGAGGAACACACGTACCTCGTCTTTCGGATACCCACGCGCGGGACGATGGGGTTGCGCACGCGCATCCTCAACGCCACGCGTGGCGAGGCCATCCTGTTCCATCGCTTCTCGGAATACGGCCCGTATCGCGGGGATCTAGCGGGGCGCAAGAACGGCTCGCTCATCGCTATGACCAACGAGAAAAGTGTGGCCTACGCGCTCGACACGCTCCAAACGCGTGGTTCGTTGTTCATCGGGCCGGGCGAGGATTGCTACGAGGGTATGATCGTGGGGCAGAGCGCCAAAGAGGGAGACATGGTGGTCAACGTCGCCAAGGCCAAGCAACTCACGAACATGCGCTCCTCGTCGGCCGACAAGGGCATCCAGCTCACCCCGCCCATCACCTTTACGCTGGAAGAAGCGCTGGAGTACATCGAGGACGACGAACTGGTGGAGATAACCCCCCAAAGCATCCGCCTCCGCAAACGCATCCTCAACGCCAACGACCGCAAGAAAGCGCGGTAGGGCGGAAGCGCTTTTGCGCAACCGTGTGTCGCGTGCTGCGCACGCTCTTTATAGTTTGCGCGCTGGCGCTCGCGGTGGATTCTGGGATAAACCCAGAATGACGAGCAGCAAAGCGTCCGTCATGCTGGCTTTATGCCAGCATCCACCCGGCGGCACTGGCTGCCGGAGCCACAAAGCGCCGTGTAAGCGCGTAGCGCTCCCGTGACGCAACAGGGGGCACAACGTACTGATGTCCTTGCAAAACATACCCTAGCTTGCTACGATGCTTAAATCATAAGTAGTAAGTAGTAAGTGAGAGGGAGGCCACAAAATGCAAACGTTATCCTATACGCAGGAGTACTATCTTTGCGCAGTCAACGACAAGGGCAATCCCAAATCCTTCAAATCCGACGAAGTCGCCGCCTGTCTGCTCGTCGGTGGGATTGCGGAACTGGTGGAGCAGGGCCTTATTGCGCGTGACGAGAAGAAGCGGTTTGTTGTCGTAAGACCGTGGGACGATTCTCTGCCATATCTTAAACCGCTGTATGAGGCATTGGCGTCTTTTAAGAAACCCAAAAATATAAAGGGTCTCGCGGAATCCTATCTGCTAGGGTTGAATCACAAACTGCCCGATGAGCTGATGGCAACGATTGGCGCTTCTTTGGTTGCAGCGAATTGTGCGGATGAGTTAACCGACCAGGGGTTGCTGAAGAACAAGACAAGATATGCGCCGAAGCCGGAGGCAGTTACGCGGGCCATCGAAAAGCTCCGCGCCGAGTTCCTTGAGGAGGGCGTTGTGGCAGACGAGACTCTTTGCCTGGCGGCATTTCTGGATAAAAGCGGTCTTATCCGCGACTATTTCAGCAAGGTCGAGAAGGAGACCCTGAAAAAGCGACTCAGGGAAGTGCGGGAACGCGAGGCGTCTGCTTCCGTAAAGCAAGTGCTTGATGAAATTACCGCCGTGTACGCGGTAATAACGATAACCGTGAACGCCGTTACGTAAGTACCCTGCAACGAATCCACAGCTATCGGTTTCTGTCGACTGCCCAGGAATGTTGCGCAGAATCTCAGTGGAGAGTACACAATGTCGCGTCAAAGAAGCATGTCCACCATTGAATCGTCGGAGTTGGTAACAATCGGCGAGTTGGTCCGCCTGACGGGCGTTCGCTATAGCACGCTCAAATTCTATACGGAGGAGGGGATGCTTCCCTTTGAGCAAGCGGAAGAAAACCTTACCCGAAGGTACCGGAGGACAGAAGCAATCGAACAGATAGCCTTAATCAAAAGTCTTAAAACCGAGGGACACTCGATTGCGCAGATTAAGAATTTTATTTCAGATAACCGCATGGTATGAGCCGCATGTCGCGTGCGGTACTTTTATTTCAAGCAAATATGCTGTAGGCGAGGCAACGGACAACCTTAAGGCTTCAGGTTGTCCAGGGCAACCACGTACACTCCGTCTTTGCGCTTCGCGCTCACGCCACTTGTTGCGGTGACAATCATCAAGAAACTTGGTGCATCGCCTCGCTCTTTTGCTTTGGCCCGTAAATCGAGCAGCTTCTCGGCGGCCTCGTCATGGTTTTGTGTACCCAGCTTACATTCTATCGCCGCCCATTTGCCATTTTTCAGCTTGAGTATCATGTCCACTTCAAAGCCGTTGTCGTCGTGGTATTGGTAAACCTTGCCATCAAGCGCCTCTGCGTAAATCAATAGGTCATGCAGGCAGACGGATTCGAATAGAAACCCAGCTGTCCGAGGGTCTTCGAACAGCATTTTTCTGGTGATCTCCAGTGCGGCCACCGCCAAAGACGTATCGGTGAAATATCTGATTGGCGAGGTGCGCATTCTGGACTTGGATCTGAGGTTCTTTGTGAATCCCGAGATTTCTTCAAGCAGATAGATTTTCCTCAGTGCCGTGAAGTAGCTGTCTATCGTTTTATCGGAAATCGCGACGCCTTCGCTTTGCGAGATGTCATTAACAATCGTCGCGATGCGCGCGGGCGTGCCGGTGTTCCTGGCCAACGACTTGAGAAACAGTCTGAACTTCACGGGGTCATGCTCCACTCCGGTAGTTTTCTTCAGGTCGTGCCTGATTACATTGTTAATATAGTCGGTCGCTATCTGCATAGATTTGTTGACGCTGGCGTGAACCGTTCCCGGCCATCCTCCCTTACAGATGATGTCGATGGTTCCGCCGTAGTCGAGAGAGGACGTTTGCGGCTCCAGTTTCCTGTGTTTGAAAAGTGCGGCGAGCGACACCGTCCCGTCTGAACGGCCCATCTCGTAGAGAGACATGGTGCGCATCCTCAACTCCGAGAATCTTCCAACTCCGGAGTGCGAGGGCTCTTGCCCAGGGGTAGCGGATCCCGTGAAGATATAGAGGCCGGGCGTTCCCCTGTCGTCGATGATCCTTCTTGCCGCGTCCCAGGTACCGGGCTCATCCTGCCACTCATCTACCAGACGTGGGAAGTCGCCGAACATCACCGAATCAGGTGCCAGGGCGAACCTGTCCCTGTTGGCTGGGACATCCATGTTGATAAAACTGGCGGCGTATCGCTTGGCGGTTGTCGTTTTGCCGCACCATTTAGGCCCTTTAATCTCGACAGCACCACTGTTCTTTAGCTGCCGCAGTAATGCTTGGTCTTTTAGCCTGCTCAAGTATTTCATTATTGCTCCTAATCAACTTGTTCAGTGCCTATAGTATAGCAGTACTTCCGACTATTGAGGTTGTCTATTTCCGATTATTCGGGTCGTCTATTACCGACTATTCAGATGCTGCTTGTTTCCGGTGTACTCGACTGTCATTCCCGGGCTTGCCCGGGAATCTTTGGTCGTGCAGCGGCCATCCCCATACTGAGAGCGCGCAGCGCGACACACGGTTGCCGCAACAATCGTGTGTCGCGTGCTGCGCACGCTCTTTTTACGTCGCTCGCTATCGCTTGCGGTGGATTCTGGGACAAGACCCGTAGGTTCGCGCAAGCGCTTCACCCGTCCTTCGCTGACAAGGCTCCACTGGAGCCTTGTCCGGGCGCTCGGACCCAGAATGACGGGGCGATTTGATGACTGGACGCGACTGTTTTATTGTTATTCGATAAAAAAGTATTGATAAACGGGATAACTTGCGTTACCATCCTCTCTGATGGTCTTGAATGAGAAGTAGAGAGAGGAATGGCCTTATGGCTTGGAGTACGGATCGGTCGGTTGTTCTTTCGCAGGTTGCTACACGCGTTATCATGGCGCTCGGAGTGGCTTTGGGCATCGCGTTGCCGTTTTTGTGTGCGGGGGACTTCTTTGTGGGGCGCGCCTTTGTCCATGCGCAGAACATCCTGTTGCTGCTGCCTGCGTACTATGCGTTCTGCGCGCCGACGTATGTGGCGCTTGTTGCGCTCGACCGGCTGTTGGCCGCCGTTAAGCGCGACGAGGTGTTCACGCACGGCAACGTCCGGCGCCTCCGCATCATCTCATGGGCCTGCTTTGCGGCCGCGCTTGTGCTCACCATCAGCGCCTTTGTCTCCCTGACCTTCTTTGCGCTCGCGGTTATCGCGGCGTTCTTCGGTGTGGTGCTGCGCGCGATGAAGAACCTGTTCGCTGCCGCTGTTGAGTTGCAGGACGAGAACGATTACACCATCTAATGGCGAGAGGTAGAAGGAATCCGCATGGGCATCAGGCTGCATATAGACGTGATGATGGCAAAGCGCAAGATGAGCGCCGGTGAGCTTGCGGAGCGCATCGGCATCACGCCCGCCAACCTCTCGATC
>JAITEK010000088.1 GCA_031282085.1 Coriobacteriales bacterium | reverse complement strand
AAGCAGGTATCGAGACGTCAGTTTCTGACGGGTGTCGGCGTGGCCGGACTCGCCGCCGCAGGCGCGGGAGCAGGGCTCGCAGGCTGTTCCCCCGCCGGGACTCCAACAGGTGGAGGCGGCGCGGCGGCAGGTGGAGGCGATCTTATCGCAGCCGCTTATCTCAACCCTCAGGACTACGACTATCGACAGAATACTACCGACTTCAAGACGCTTCTCTCACCCATAAAAATCGGGTCCATCGAGAGCAGCCATCGCATGATAAAATCCGCAGCCGGCTCTGCCGCCTACCTCGCCGGGCCAACCGATGAGTTGCTCCAGTATTACGTGAATTTTGCCAAAGGCGGTGTTGAGTTCATCTGGGTTGAGAATATCCCGTTTTTCGAGGACGGCATAGACTTTGCAACCATGCAGCCCGTACCCGTGACCGCAGAAGGCCTGGCTTTTGCCAAGAAGCTGGTTGACGAGTGTGGCGCGCTCGGCGCGAAGCTCGGTTATCAGTGGGCTCCCTTTGGGATGCCTGTTGGCGATATGCCAAAGGAGCAGATTGCCGCGACTCAGGCAGCCGGCGTCAAGATTGCCAAAGACCTGCAATCCTGTGGCTTTGTCGCGCTGGAGATCAATGCCGCGGGCTTTAACCAGGGTGAGCAGTTCCTCAGCCGCTTCCACAACACCCGCACCGATGAATATGGCGCGGGTACTTTGGAGAATCGTGCCCGCTTCTGCACCGAAGTCATCCAGCAGATCAAAGCAGCCTGCGGCAACGACTTTGCTGTCCAGATGCTGATTGACTGCATCGAGGAAAACGACAACCTCACCAACGACGCGACACTGGCGACCTTGGATAACATGGTCACCGAGCCTCACAACAAGGTCACAACCATCGAGGAGGGCATCGGGTTCGCCAAGTTATTTGAGGCCGCCGGTTGCGACTCGCTGCACCTGCGCTTGGGACCGCTGGGCAACCACCCCTGCCAGTTCGGCAGCGATCTCTACTTCATCCTCAACGGCATTGAGGGCGCGAGCGGTTATGGTACACAGTGGGACTTCAAACGTCATTGGCAAGGGCAGATTGTCGCCGATCATAGCGGCGCCGGTATGCTGATCGACGTCATCGCACGTTACAAAGAGGCCGTCAGCATCCCCTGCGGTACGGTGACCTACATGGACCCGGCCCACGCCCCTGACTTCTTTGAGCAGGCGCTGGCCGACGGCAAGGTGGACTTCTACATCATGAACCGGCCACTGACCGTGGACACTGAGTACGTGAACAAGCTGCGCGAGGGACGCATCGACGAGATTGCCCCCTGCACCCGTTGTCTGCACTGTCACATCGGCAGCAATGAGGGCAACCGGGAGTTCGGTTATTGCCGCGTGAATGCTCTCACCCAGCGCGTCATGAGCGGCAAGCCTGGTACCCCGGCCACCTATGAGCTGCCTTTGGCCGCCACACCGAAAAAGGTCATGGTCATCGGCGGAGGCCCCGGCGGCATGGAAGCCGCCCGTATCGCCGCAGCCCGCGGTCACACCGTAA
This sequence comes from Coriobacteriales bacterium, assembly GCA_031282085.1. Lineage (GTDB taxonomy): Bacteria > Actinomycetota > Coriobacteriia > Coriobacteriales > UBA8131 > JAITEK01. The sequence continues at coordinate 6,298 of JAITEK010000088.1, read as the reverse complement.
CGCTTTATGAGAAGACCGGAGCCCTCGGCGGCAAGCTAGAGTTCGCGAGCCGGGTCAAGGGCCCCCACGAAAACCTCGACGACCTTAAAGCCTATCTTATCAGGCAGCTTGAGATAAACGGTGTAACGGTTGTGACGGACAAGGAGGTCGACGCGGCCTTCATCGATTCCGAAGCTCCCGATGCTGTGATTCTGGCAGCCGGTGGTTTGGCTGGCGAAGTCGGCGTTGAAGGTAGCGCGAGCGTACCGGTTATCGACTTCAACTCCTTTGAGACCACCGATATGGGCGAGAACGTCGTCGTCTTTGGTTCAAATGCCCAGGCATGGGACTGCGCGTTGTGGCTGACGGTACACAAGAAGAACGTGAACATCGTCACGCCTAATCCGAATATCGAACTCGACAAGCAACAGTCGCAGCACGCACAGCGTTTTATCACCACGGCGCTTTACGCGCTGGGTGTTAAGGCCTGGCCAGGTTCGACTATTACAAGCGTGGGTGATGGTGAGGTCACCATCGCGACAGATTACGGTACCGAAGTCACCCTTGCTGCCGATGCCATTGTCAACGCAGCTGATTTGCTCCCCAACAAGTCCCTGCTCGACGGTATCTCCGTGGCTGAGACTTACGCAATCGGTGACTGCAACGAGCCCTACAACATCGCCCTGGCTATCCGGGGCGGCAACGACGCGGGGCGTGCAGTCTAAACGAGACGCACCCGTTGCCGGTATTCATCCTGTGCCGCGTGAAGCTGCTGCTTTGCGCGGCACAGCGCTGTATACCGCTGTACGTCCGGGTGCCGCACTCGTCATTCCGGCTTTATGCCAGCATCCAACCGGCGGCGCTAGCCGGCGGACTTACTAAACACCGCGGAACGGCGCCAGCCGTTCTCGCGACACTGTCGTGTGTCGCGCTACGCGCTCTCTACGCGTCGCCCGCTACCGCGTGCGACTGGATTCTGGGACAAGCCCAGAATGACGGGCGGGGGATGACGTGCGCACAAAATGTTCGTCACCCTGGCTTTATGCCAGGGTCCAACCGGGCGCGGTAGCGACCGGACTTACTAAACATCGCGGGGACCGAGCGCCCGGAAAACGCACTGCGTTTTCAGCGAGGTTGGATCAACGGTCCAGTGGACTGTTGATGGGCGAAGCTGCGGAGCAGCGCGTGAGCCCCTGGACTGGGAGCTTGCGACCACCCACGAGCAGGGCGCAGCGTCCTCGTGGCACGCAAGTCACAGCAACAACCCGAGCAAAATGAGGACAAGGGCGCTGAGGCCTCCTATGGCGAGGTCTATCTCGCCCATCTCGATGACGCGGAGATGGGTGCGGCCCTGGCCGGTGTAGCAGCGCGTCTCCATGGCGCAGGCAAGCTCATCGGCACGTCGGAACAGGCTCACGAACAACGGTATCATAACCGGCACCCATGCCTTGGCCCGCTTTATGGGCCCGCCTTTGTCAAAGACCGCGCCACGCGCGCTTTGGGCGACCATGATCTTCTCAGCCTCCTCGGCGGTGATGGGGATGAAGCGCAGCGCGATGGAGAACATCGTCGCTATATCCTCCGTGGGAACCTTAAAGCGGGCCAGCGGGCGCATGAGCGAGATAAGGCCGTCGGTCAGCGAGACGATGGGGGTGGTATAGGTGAGCAGCGAGGTCAGACTCACCAAAAGTACAATGCGCAGAACAAAGTACAGGCCACGCAGAACCCCCGGCGGCTTGATGCCGAAGCTGCCGAGGAGGGCGATGCTCTCGGGGAGCGGATACGAGGTGACCTCCTCCACAAGCGGCGCCTCGCCAAGCGGCAGCGCGCTGAAGGTGAGGGCGTTGGCCAGGAAGGTGAACACCAACAGAATGAGGATGGGCTTCATACCGCGCAGTACAAGACGTAGCGGTACCTTGGAGAGCAGGTAGGCCCCCACAAACAGCGCCGTGCACAGCAGCAGCCCCACCCAACCCGTCACCGCAAACAGCGCGAACACGTAGGCAGCCGTGACGAGCAGCTTCATGCGCGCGTCGAGCCGATGCACGATACTGGTGCCGGGAACATATTGCCCAAAGGGAACTACAAGCGCCATAGCTGACCATCCTTGAGCAGAAGGTGGGCCTGCGCGCGCTGCGAGAACTCCGCCACATCGTGTGAGACCACCACAACCCCCGCTGTCGCCTGCACCAGTTGCTCGATGAAGGTGTGGATAAAAGCGCGCCCGGCAGCATCGAGACCTGCTGTTGGCTCGTCGAGCAGCAGAAAGGTCGGGCGCATCGCGAGGATGCTCGCGATGGCAACCCGTCGCATCTCCCCACCCGAGAGCGAGAACGGCGACCGGTGGAAGAACACCCGCGGGTCGAGCCCCACAGCGTCCAGCGCCTCACGGACGACCGTACCTCGCACATCCCGCGACGGGAGCAGACCGAGGTTATCGGGCCCAAAGGCTATCTCATCCTCCACGGTCTGGGCAAAGAGCTGCGACTCCGGGTGCTGGAACACAATACCCACGGCGCTCGGGAACACCTTGTCGCCGCTGGAGAACGTCGCCGTGCCCGAGGTCGGCTCAAGCAGGCCCGCGAGTATGCGCAACAGGGTGGATTTGCCCGAGCCGGAGTTGCCGGTGATGAGGGTATAGCTGCCGGGGGCGATGTTGAGGTTCACACCCTTGAGCACCACGCGTTCGGCCGCGCCCGCAGCGCCGGGCTCAAACTCAAACCCCAGCTCGCCTGCGACGTCGCCGCCGAAGTCGCCCCGGAAATCGCCACCCAGCTCACTCTCTGCCACTCCCCCGCTCTTCTTCCGGCGCTTCTTCCCCGCGCCGCCAGCCGTAGCGCTGCCGCCGTAGCTAAAAGAGACGTTGTTGAGGTACAGCGACGGAAAAACGCCGCCGCGCTCCCGCCAGCGCTTGGGAGCGGTTACCGGCCGCAGCGCCGCCAGCAGTCGGTCGTTGATGGTATGCGGCAACGCGGAGACCCGCTGCGGGAGGACCTTCAGCCCAAAGCTCACCAGAAGTTCCTCGTTGTTGAGCAGCTCAGCGGGCGTACCGCCGAACACGAGCCTGCCGCCCTGCAGCACAAGCACCCTGTCGGCATCGCGCGCAAAGGACAGCTCGTGCGTGATGTGCAGGATGCCGTGCCCCCCGGCATGCAGGCTGTTGATGGCGTTGCGGACCTCGGCCCGCCCCGCCCCGTCCAGCATGGAGGTCGGCTCATCGAGTACAAGGTAGGTAGGGTTCATGGCGAGTATGCTCGCGATGATGAGTCGTTGCTTCTCCCCACCGCTCAAGGTGCTGGGGTCGCGCTCCTCATAACCCGTCAGGCCGAGCCACTCCAGAGCGCTGGTTGTGCGCGTGATGATCTCATCGCGCTCAAGGCCGAGGTTCTCGGGGCCGAAGGCTATCTCGTCGAGCACCGTGGTACTGACGATCTGGTTGTCGGGATCCTGGGCGATGACCCCCACCTGGGAGCGCACAGTGCGTATCGTCGCGCGGTCGCTGGTGCTCATCCCCTCAACACTGACCGTGCCCTCCTCGGGCAGCAAAAGGCCGTTGGCTAGCCGCGCGAGCGTCGATTTGCCCGAGCCGTTACTGCCCAACAGCACAACGTGCTCGCCTGGCGCTACCGTAAACGTCACATCGGTAAGCGCAGGATCGGTCACGCCATGGTAGCGATATGAGACCTGTGCAAAAGAAAGCATGAGCAACCACTATCGATTAAACCGGGTAAAATTGGATTCGTCCCTGAGAAATATTATAGCGTGTGTCGCAACCCTGTGCTTTACGCAAAGTTAACATGGTACAGTTACTATAGTGTAATTAAGGCAAACCCCTTGTTGATAACGCTCGGTTCCGCATGCGCACCGCGGCAGGCCAGATAAGGCCCCGGAGGAGGATTGGAGGTACTCCTGTGATAGCAGCTCTTGCTATCGGCTCGCTCATCGTGTTGATTTGCATATCATCGGGGCAGTTCATCCATCGCTTCGGTGTACCAGCCCTCATCATCTTCCTTGTGCTGGGCGCTGCCATGGACGCCTTGCCCATCGGCGAGAAGCTCATCGACCCTCACATCGCCGAGAATATCGGTGAGGTGGCGCTCATCTTTGTCATGTTCTACGGGGGTTTTGGCACCAACTGGAAGACCGCCAGGCCCGTCGCCGCAAAAGCCGGCCTGCTCGCCTCCTTCGGCGTGCTGCTCACCGCCCTGGCAGTCACGCTGTTTGCGTGCCTCGTCTTTCGGCTGAGTTGGGCGGAGAGTTTTCTGCTCGGCGCGATCATCAGCTGTACGGACGCCGCCTCGGTGTTCTCCATCCTGCGCACCAAGAAGATGAACCTCAAACACAACACCGTCAGCGTGCTTGAGATAGAGAACGGCAGCAACGACCCCACCGCCTACCTGCTCACCCTGATAGCCTTGCTCATCATGCAGGGCGGGCCGCTCATCGAGGTGCCCCTGCTCATCGTAAAACAGCTCGTCTTTGGCGTTGGCATCGGCGTTGGCATAGCCCTGCTCGCCATTCCCCTCATCATGCGCTTCTCCCGGCACTTCGCCGACGGCATGGACCTCGTCTTTGTCTTTGCCATTGCGGTGCTGACCTTTGCGCTCTCGCAGCTCCTCGGCGGCAACGGCTACCTGGCCGCCTTCCTCTGCGGCATCATCCTCGGCAACTCGAAGATACCCAACAAGGTGAGGATGGCGCACTTCTTCGACAGTGTCGACTGGTTTGGGCAGATCATGATCTTCTTTGTGTTGGGGATGCTCGTAAAGCTCCCCAACCTCCTGTCAGCCATCCTGCCAGCCATCGCGCTCACGCTGTTCTTGTTGCTCATCGCGCGGCCGCTTGCGGTCTTCCTCATCTTCCGCCTGCGCGGGTCGCCCATCAAACAGTGCCTGCTCATCTCATGGGTGGGCCTGCGGGGGGCTGCCTCCCTCGTCTTTGCCGTGCTCGCCACCACCAGCGGTGTGGCGCTTGAAAGCGACCTGTTCTCCATCGTTGTTCTCACCGCGTTCTTCTCCATCGCCCTACAGGGTACCCTGTTGGAGAGGGTCGCGCAGCGCCTCAACATGATAGACACCGAATCCGATGTCATGCAGTCGTTCACGGATTTTCAGGAAAGCTCCGAGCGGGCGTTTCTCAAAATGAAGATGAACCCCGGGCATATCTGGGTGGGCAAGGCCCTGCGCGATCTGGAGATTGGGCAGGAGAGCCTCATCGTGCTCATCAAACGGGGGGAGCAGACCATCGCTCCGCGTGGCGACACGATCATAGAGCCAAACGACCTTCTCGTTATGACCGGGGAAGCCTACACCGATGACGATGACGCGCAGATCTCACAGGTATTTGTGGGCAAAGGCGACGAGTGGGCCAACACGCTGGTGCGCGACCTGAGTTTGCCGCCAAACACGCTTATCGCCAACGTAACCAAAGAGGATGGCTCATCGGTAACGCCCAAAGGCTGGACAAAGATACATCCCGGCGACACCGTCACCCTTATAACCTGGGACTAAAAGACAGTAATTTACCTCAACTTCTGCTTCTCCTTGCGCCGCCGTCGCGTCATCAGGAATATGCCGATGGCCACAACCAGGACAAAGAGAATAAGGGATATGAAAAGCCAGAAGCCAACAGACTGCACCAACGTTTGCGTCGCCTGTCCTGAGGCAAGCGCCGTGGTATCGTCAACAAGCTCTGTGGCAACAGTAGCTGCTGTTGTTGTTGCTGCTGCTGCTGTTGTTGCCGCGTCAACAGCATCTGTTGGAGCGTTGGTAGACGAGGGACTTGAGGCAGAAGCAGCAGGCCCAGGCGTCACCGTAACGTAGACATCCTCGCCGACAGAAGCCGCACTGCCGTTTATGACGGTGACGGTTGGTTGAGAAGCGGGCGGCTGAACGACGGGAGGCGTGACGACCGGGGGCGTGACGACGGGCGGCGTGACGACTGGGGGAGTAACGACAGGAGGCGTGACAACGGGCGGCGTGACAACCGGGGGTGTGACGACAGGCGGCGTGACGACAGGAGGTGTGACAACGGGCGGCGTGACGACAGGAGGTGTAACGACTGGGGGTGTAACAACCGGAGGCGTAACAACGGGCGGAGTGACGACTGGCGGCGTAACAACCGGAGGCGTAACAACGGGCGGCGTAACAACCGGGGGCGTAACAACCGGGGGCTGAGCAGGCAGCTCCTCCCAGACAGCAGTATAGGTGACGTTGTCTGTGACAACGGCCGCCAGCGCAGGCGTCCAGCCGACAAATACCCAACCTGGCTCAGCGGTTGTTGGGGGAGCAGCGGGGGTAGGTGCGCCGTAGGCAACAGT
>JAITEK010000165.1 GCA_031282085.1 Coriobacteriales bacterium | reverse complement strand
TTGTTGAGCAGCGCCTCAAGCGCCTTGCCCTCAACGGTCTCGCGATCCATGAGTATCTTTACCATGAGCTCGATCTGGTCCTTGCGCTCAATGAGCGTCTGATAGGCAACGTCGCGCGCCTTGGCCATGATGCGGGCGACTTCCTCGTCGATGCGCTGGGCGGTCGCCTCGCTGTAATCCGGCGTCGCCGAGTAGTCTCGACCAAGGAAGACCTCGTGGTTCGCCTCACCGTAGACCTGCGAGCCGAGCGCCTCGGTCATGCCGTAGCGCGTCACCATCTGCCGGGCCATCTTGGTCGCGCGCTCAAGGTCGTTGGAGGCGCCCGTGGTGATGTCGTCGCAGAATATCTCCTCGGCAACCCGCCCACCCAGGAATACGGCCAAGTCGTCGTACATCTCGTTGCGCGATGAGAGGAAGCGGTCCTCGGAGGGCAGCGAGAGCGTATAGCCGAGCGCCTGCCCGCGGCTGATGATGGAGATCTTGTGCACGGGGTCGGAGTTCTCGAGGATATGCCCCACGAGCGCGTGACCCGACTCGTGGTACGCAATGGTGCGTTTCTCCTTCTCCGTCATGATACGGCTCTTGCGCTCCGGACCGGCGATCTCGCGCTCCATCGCGTCCTCAAGCTCGGTCATGGTGATGAGCTTCTTGTCTTTGCGAGCAGTGAGCAGCGCGGCCTCGTTCATGAGGTTGGCAAGATCGGCGCCCGTAAAGCCGGGCGTCATACGTGCGAGGCGCTCAAGATCGACACTGTGCGCAAGCGGCTTGCCTTTGGAATGTACCTTGAGTATCTGCTCGCGGCCCTTGAGGTCGGGGCGCATGACCACTATCTGGCGGTCGAAGCGGCCAGGGCGCAACAGGGCCGGGTCGAGGATGTCGACGCGGTTGGTCGCCGCGATGAGGATGACGCTCTGGTGGTCCTCAAAGCCGTCCATCTCAACGAGCAGCTGGTTGAGGGTCTGCTCACGTTCGTCGTGGCCGCCGCCGAGTCCGGCACCCCTCTGACGACCCACGGCGTCAATCTCGTCGATGAAGATGATGGCGGGAGCAGCCTGTTTTGCCTGCTCAAAGAGGTCGCGCACGCGCGAGGCGCCCACGCCGACGAACATCTCAACAAAATCCGAGCCGGAGATGGAGAAGAACGGCACGCCTGCCTCGCCGGCAACCGCGCGGGCGAGCAGGGTCTTGCCCGTCCCCGGAGGGCCAACGAGCAGCACGCCGCGGGGTATCTTGGCGCCCAGGTCGATGAAGCGCTGGGGCGTCGTGAGGAACTCCTTTATCTCCTGCAACTCCTCAACCGCCTCGTCGATGCCCGCGACGTCCGCGAACTTGGTGGTCGGGCGCTCCTCGTGCGCCTTCTTCGCCTTGGTCTTACCGAACTGCATCTGCTTGTTGTTCGCGCTGTTGAACTGCGTGAACATGAACCAGATCAGCCCGCCGAACAGCAGCAGCATCACCAAGGTAGGCAGCAGGGAGACCCACACGTTGGTGTTCTCGATGATGGGCTTCCACTCCGTGTCGGGGTAGCGCGCCATCATCTCGTTGAAGGAATCCTCACCGACCCAAGTCGAGGTGAAGGCAACGGCGTCTTCCTTGGCGTCGCCCTTCTCCTTGAGGTAGCTGCCCGTTAGCGTCGCGGTCGACACATTGTAGGTGACGTCTACTATCTGCTCGTTCTTGAGGTAGGAGATGAACTGGTTAGCGGTAAGCTCCTCCTCCTTCTCCTGCGTGAAAAGCCCGTTGAAAAGCTGTGCCGACAACAGGCTGACCAAGACAACCAGCAGCACGCCGTAGATTATCCAGGTCCTCGTATTGCGCTTCTTGTTCACTGATGGCTCACTTCCTGTCGCCCCTTATCTGGTGCTTGCGTCATGAGTACACCCGCTCATCGAGGATGCCGATGTAAGGGAGATTACGGTAGCGCTCCGCGTAGTCGAGCCCATAGCCGACAACGAACTCGTCGGGGCAGATGAAGCCGACATAACGGCACTTGACATCCGTCTGTTGCTTGCCTTCCTTGAGCAGCAGGGTTGCTACCTCGATGGAGAGCGGGTTGCGCGATTTTATGTTCTTGGAGAGGTATTTGAGGGTAAGGCCGCTGTCGAGGATGTCCTCCACGATGATGATGTGCCGGCCCTCAACGCTGCTCTCCAGGTCCTTGATGATGCGGACGATGCCCGAGCTCTTGGCCTCGGCCCCGTAACTCGACACGGCCATGAAGTCGATCTCCACGTCGCCCTTTATGGCGCGCGCAAGGTCCGCCATAAAGATGAAAGCGCCTTTGAGCACGGTGATGAGCAGCACTTTCTGCCCCGCGTAATCGGCACTGATCTGCGCGCCCATACGCTTGACGCAGGCGTCTATCTCATCCGTAGTGAACAATATCTCAGTAACATCCTGGTGCACCAAGCTACTCCTCTAACGTATTCCCTGTCTTACATCGCAGACGGTGTTCTCTATCGTCGTGCCGAGCGTCCTGATGCCCCGGACCCCATCGCCCGAATCCGCGCTGTCACAACGTGCGCCGCGGGTCGTGCTTTGGCTTCTCAGCAGCCGTCTTTCGACGGATAATCAGTGTACCGTAAACGTTGCGCACCGTCACATCGCCGGGAATATCTGTTGCAAAACCGATATGCCTGCCATGCGCGGCGATATTCTCGATGTGTTTGAAAGTAACGCGCGCGGTGGAGGGCATGACCCGCCGACAGGCCTCGCGGATAACCCGCCGCACCAACACGGGGTCGGCATTAAAGAGTGAGGTGTTGAGGGTGAGCCCCTCCGGCGCGCTGCCGGGAACAGCGGAGCTTTTGGATTCACAGACCTCGGCGAACAGCTCGTCGGCCTGTTGCTGGAGGTAGGCGCTCTCGTCGGCAAGCACGTCCAGCGAACGGGCAACGGTGGCAAGCAGCTGGGGGTTGCGGCTCTCCAGCAGCGGAATGACCTCATGACGCACAAAGGCCCGCAGATGCCGGGTGTCCCAGTTCGTCTCGTCCTCCCGCCAAAACACCGCATCTCCCTGGTCGCGCCCGTTGCCGTCCTCGCTGCCGCTCCCGCTTTCGGCGCGCAGCCACTCCCGCAACTCCGCACGCGTGCAATCCAGCAGCGGACGGATGGTGCGCCCGTTGACGAAGGGGATGGAGGAAAGCCCGCTTGCTCCCCCGCCCACCACCAGGCGCATGAGCAGCGTCTCGGCACGGTCGTCGCGCGTGTGAGCGGTTGCGACGCGGCCCTGCTCAAGGGCATATCCCGCCTGTTGGCACAGCTCGTCAAGCAACTCCTCGGCCGCCTGGTAGCGCGCGGCGCGCCCCACCTCCTCAACATTGCCGTTAGTCTGGGCCGCGGCGAGGGCGGCCACGTCGACGCAGCGCACCTCGCAGGGCAGCTTGAGGTCGCGGGCGAGGTCGCGTACAAAACGCTCGTCCCCATCGGCGTCCTCACCGCGCAGTTGGTGATTGATATGCAGGATGGTATAGGCGTAGCCCGGGCACACCCGCGGCAACAGCCGCGCCAGTGCCACGGAGTCCGAGCCCCCGCTCACCATAAGCACAACAGGCGAGGCTGGCTCAGGCAGCATCCCATACGCCTCAACCGTACACCCGACGCGCTGCGCCAAAGCATCCTGTTCCTCAACGTTTCTCATGCAGCCATTCTACCCCGAAGCCGCCCCCAACAACAGCCAGAGGGGGGACAAGGGGACGGGTTGGGACAGGCCATCATTTTCCAAATTAGATTAGCCACAGCAGGGTAATCGGGTGTATACTTAGGTATGTTGTTGGCGGGGTTGATTAAAAAGTGACAATAAAACAATAAACGGGGGGTGTTATCATGCGCGAACTTGGGCATGAGGTTCTGTATGTGTCTTGGCCGGGGATTAATGCTTGCTTCAAAATGAGAATCGGGACTACTTTTTCGGAGGAAGTCTGGAGAGAAGCCATAGGGGCGTTGTGTATACGACACCCTCATCTCACCAGCCTGATTGAGACCGACGAGAAGGGCACCCGGTACTTCAAGAGTGGCGGCACGGTTGCTCTGGAGTTCTATCCTGCGGGCGCGATAGATTGGTTCGCCTGGTACCGCAAGGAGGACGCCGAACCGCTTGATTTCGAGAACGGCCCGCTGGTCAAATTCCTCATCATAACGGGCGAAGGCCAAACCGACGTGGTGATGTTCGCCGCACACGTGCTCGGTGACGGAACCGCTTGGCTCAATGTGACGCGGGACCTTTTCGCGGCGCTGGATGGCACCTTGTCAAACCGGGTGTTGGAGATGCCGCCGAGCATCAAGCTCAAGGGCTCCCTGTTCCTCCCGGTGCGCCTGTTCCTCGCCTATCATACGCGCAGGTTCAACAAGTTCTGGCGCCAACATTCCCGCATATTCACCGCTCAGGAGCGCAAGGACTTCCACAAGCGCTACTACGAGCGGCACCCTACCGAGCTGCGCTTTATCAAGTTCGACGGCGACATGCTCGGCGCCCTGCGTAAAGCCTGCAAGGCGGCGGGCGTCACCATCAACACAGCCGTTGCCGTCACATTCTTCAGGGCTTTGCAGACCAGCCCCGATGAGCGGGTACGCATCGGCGTCTCTGCCGATTTCCGCCGGGACCTCCGGCAGCCCCTGGCCGAGCATATGGGCAACTATGTGACCGGTGTTATGATCGAGGACACCGCTGCGGAGAACATCCCTCTCAAGCTGAATCGCGCGCTCACAAAGCGCAGCAAGCGCTACGAGGTGGTCGCCTTCATAGAGCGGCTCGACGGCACCCTGATAGAGGCGGGGATGTTCAGCGCGTACGGCGGATTCAATAACAAGGTCTCGCAGTCGCTTGCCAACGTCATGAAAAGCAGCAGCGACTGTCCCTCATTTGGCATCTCGAACCTGGGCAAGCAGAGTTTTCCCGGCCTGAGCTTTGAGGTTGAGGAGTTATGGAATGTTGTCCCCCTCTCAACGCTTTACGATGTGAACGTCGGTCTGGTCACCCTCGACAACACCATGCGGATATGCCTGCGCTACTCCAAAGCCGCGTTTAGCGAAGACGAAGCCAACGCCCTGGTAGACCGCGTCGTAACTCAACTCAAGGATTTCAAACTCTAGCCAAAGCACCACCAACACTCAGAACACACACCAAAAGGAGGCAGCAAAACCCACTCGCTGCCTCCTTTTTGATGGGGCGAACTGCGAGTTATAATATTTTGCGATAACCTTCCTGTTAACTGTCGCAAAAGGGAGTTGCCTTGATGGGCAAGCCATGGACAACCGCAAAGCCTACCTTAGCCTGGGTCTGTTGTGTCTCAGCTTTCGCCCTGTATTGGCTCTGGACGTTCACGGTTTTGGTCGTTGGAACATTTACGGCAGACTATCCGTTAAGCGCATTCGAGGGCGTCTGGCTTTGGAGCTCAATGTTCCACATCGCCACCATAATTGTTATGGGCGCAATCGCTCGCCAATATGAGGCGTTTTCCAGGCTGCTGTCGGTCAAAGTCGGCATTCTGGCCACCATGACTGTCGGTTCAATGGTGTTAATTTTCTCTACAACAGACAGTCCGGTCAGTCTGCCGGCCCTGGTATTCAGTTCACTGCTGATCGGCGTTGGCACTGGCGGCTGGCTGGTTTGTTGGTGTGAGTCCTTCGTCGCCATACCCGCACAGCGCAGAGACACCTCGGTCACTGCTCTGGGCATCCTGGTTTCGATACTGCTGTTTGCCGTATTATCGTTTGTTCCCTTGCTGGCGTTGCGGGTGATAACCGTGCTGCTCCCATTTGCCAGTCTGGCGTTATCTGTTCTTAGCTTCAGAGAGATGGACTACTCTCTGCCCCAGCTAGACAAAGAAGACTCCCGACTTTCGCCTCGATTAGTGGCTTTCTGCCTGGTTTATTCCATACCCCTTGGTTATTTTGCATTGTCCTCCAGCGGCGGCTTCGCGGGTGGCAATGGGCAGTGGCTGACTGTTATCCTACCGGCATTCATCTTCATCGTTATAGTCCTGATACTGGATCGCCTTATTCTGAACCGTTTTCAGACCACAAATGTCCTGCACATCATCATCCCCATCTCGATAGGTGGCCTATTGTTAACGGCTATGTTCGGCGAGAGCACCACGACTCTCTCCGGAATCCTGATCTACTCCTCCCAGCAATTGATAATCATCATGTTTTATACCCAATTCGCAGCCATTGCCCGTAGTGGCAAGATGAAGCCGGCAAAAGCCTTTGCCATCGGCGTGTCCGCAACCGACGCTGGCTATGTCTTGGGGATGCTCCTGGGCGAGGTCTCGCTTGCAGTCCTACCACGGTTCATGACGCAGGTTACCCTGGCGATAGTCTATCTGCTGGCTTTGTTCGGGCTGGTTCTCCTGCCGAAGATGCTTAACCGTGAAGAACGGGGCTTTGTCCAGACTCCGGCACAGACTAAAGCACATACCAGCACAGGGCAGGGCTACGGTTTTCAGCAGCACCCATCATCCGAAACCACACTGAATCAGATCGTAGAGCGTTACAGCATCTCCTTGCGGGAAAAGGAGATGTTGGGCTATATCCTTACGGGCAAGAGCGTGCCCGCAATTGCGGCAGAATCCTTCCTCTCCCGAAACACCGTAAAAACCCACATGAGCCATATCTACAGTAAGCTCGGGGTACATAGCCGAGACGAACTGATACTGTTCTTTGAAGAATACGAGCAGAGTCGGATGAACAGCCACTAATCGGCCAGCCTAACCTCGCTCACCCATCACCCAGATTGTATGAATCGCATAAGCACCCATGCCGTATGAATACGCGGCGTCGCGAACTTGTCACAATCCGTCGAGTACGAGTCTTGCAGGCGGCAGCGACTGCCCGCATCGATCAGGGGAACCTCGAAAAAAAGATAGGAGAGAACGATGGGAACGATTACCAATGAAGCAAGAATCGACAGAAGAAGTTTTTTGACGGGAGCAGGCCTGCTGGCCTCTGTCGGACTGGCGGGAATGGCCTGGGGTTGCGCTCCGCAAGCAGGATCTGACTCAAACTCAGGAAATTCGGCGACTACCGACACCGCACAGACACAAACCGAGCCGCCAGCACAAATTGACGAGACGCTGGATTGCGACATCGTAGTTGTCGGCGCCGGCGGATCCGGACTGGCCGCAGTAGTGCAAGCCAGCGAACTGGGCGCATCGGTAGTATGCATCGAAAGCCAGAACGGCCCAGGTGGAAACCTCAATGGTGTCGAAGGTTGCTTTGGCATCGGTTCAAAAATGCAAACAGAACTCGGTATCAACGTCGACCCTGGCGCTACTATTCGCAGTGAACTAACCGCCTCCCAATTCCGAGCGAGTGGCTTAGGGTATGTGGACTTGGTCCATGCCTCCGGGGAGAACATCAACTGGCTGATTGAGCAGGGCGTGCAATTTGAAGGCGTAGACGCCGACAAAGGCGATCCGGCAAAAGGCGATCCACTGGTTTTTCATCGCTTTGCTAACCGTGGCACAGGCGACTATGTGCCCCCGATGGTGGCAAAGGCAGAGGCAAACGGCGTCGAGTTCCGTTATCAGACAAAAGGTGAACAACTGATCGTTGACAATGACGTTGTAGCAGGTGTCTATGCCTCCACAAGCGACGGCATGACTCTGCAAATCAACGCAAAATCCGTAATCATCGCCACCGGCGGGTTTGCGGACAATGCTGAATATATGGCTGAGATGAGCATCGATGTGGAGCAGATCCACAAAGGAGGCTATCCTGGGCATGATGGTGATGGCCACAGAATGGCTGTAAATGCCGGGGCCGTAAGCACCCTGAACAGTACGGCCTTGCTGGCAGCCTTTTACGTCAACGGGACGCCGGGATATTATGAAAATGGCGTTTTCGCCTTCCTTATCGGTGTGGCGGCTCCCTACTCCATTTGGGTTAACGAGAACGGTGAGCGCTACGTTAATGAGGACTTTACCGGCGCCAATATCATGTTAATGTCGCTGCCGTATCGACAAAACAAGAACAATTTCATCATCATGGATCAACCAATGATGGACATCTACTTGAATGGTAGCGCCGAAGGTCAGAAGCAGTTGGAGGACGGCATAGCCGAAGGATCGATATTTGTGGCGGACTCGATTGATGCACTTGCCCAGGCCATCGGTGCTGAGGCAGCAACACTGGCAAATACTGTTGAGCGTTATAACGGCTTTGCAGCAGCTGGTTCTGATCAAGACTTTGGCAAGAGTCCGGAAGTGCTAATGCCCCTGGCGCAAGCGCCCTATTATGCTATCAACCCAATACTGGAAATCAACACCACAATCGGCTCAATCAAAACCGATCGCAACTTCCACGCTCTGAACTCCAAAGATACTCCGATTGAAGGACTCTATGTAGTGGGAGTTGAGGGCGCCATGCTCTGGAGTAATGTCTATACAATCAATGTTCCCGGTGGATGCAATGCCAACAACGTTAACTCCGGCCGAGTCGCTGCTCGCGATGCCGTGTCTAAACTCTGAGCTTTTGAACCGATCTGGTAGGCCATTAATGGGGCAGCCGTTTGCTGGCTGCCCCTGCTTGTATGTGATTCGCTCACTACACCGGTAATGGCAAAGGCGCTCCTGTGCCTCACAGTGCTGGCCGAGTCGCGACGGGAGGAACCGGGCACGCCATAGCCGAAACGTAGACGCGCCCATCCTGCCCATCAGAAGCTGCGCAGGCCCGTTGCTGAAGTGTTCGTAGACACGGAACCCAGGAATTTGTGTAAAACTTGCCATCTGTAACCTCTAAATTTGTGAAATCACGACGAACGGAGGCTGCTTATGTTCAAAAGGAAAGTTTACGGTAAACTCCTGTCGTGGGAACAAGGACGGCAAGGCAAAAGGAGGCAGCGAAACCCACTCGCTGCCTCCTTTTTAACCTACCTAAACGTCACACACCTGCTATCAAGAATGACGGACTTATCAGTACGACTCAGGCTTAGTACATGCCTCCGCCGCCACCCATCGCACCGGCGAGGGCTGAAAGGTCCGGACCCTCCTTGGGGATATCGGCAATGGTTGCCTCGGTGATGAGGATGAGCGCCGCGACAGACGCTGCATTCTGCAGCGCGGTACGCGTGACCTTAACGGGGTCGATAACACCCATCTTAATCATGTCGCCATACTCACCAGTCAGGGAGTTGAGACCCTCACCAGCGGGCAGGGACTTGACCTTCTCAACCACAACGCTGCCCTCGTAGCCGGCGTTGTCCGCGATGACGCGCACCGGGGCGGCAAGGGAGTTGCGGATGATGTTGATGCCGACCTGCTCGTCGTTGTCTGTGACCTCGATGCCATCGAGTGCGGGCAGCGCGTCGAGGAATGCCACGCCGCCGCCGGCGACGATGCCCTCCTCAACAGCCGCACGGGTCGCCTGCAGGGCGTCCTCGATGCGGGCCTTGCGCTCCTTGAGCTCGACCTCGGTGGCCGCACCGACCTTGATAACAGCCACGCCGCCGGCCAGCTTGGCCAGGCGTTCTTGCAGCTTCTCACGGTCGAAGTCGCTGTCGGTATTGCCGATTTCGGCCTTGATCTGCTCAACGCGCGCCTCGATGTCGGCCTTTGCACCGGCGCCGTCCACGATGGTCGTGGTGTCCTTGGTCACACGCACGGTCTTGGCGCGACCGAGTTGGTCGACGGTGGTCTGGTCGAGCTTCATGCCGAGGTCCTCGGTGATGACCTCGCCGCCCGTGACGATGGCGATGTCCTCAAGCATACGCTTGCGGCGGTCGCCAAAGCCCGGAGCCTTAACGGCCACGCAGGAAAGCGTGCCGCGCAGACGATTGAGCAGCACGGTCGCGAGCGCCTCGCCCTCAAAGTCCTCGCTGATGATGAGCAGCGGACGCCCCGCCTGCATAATGGTCTCGAGGATGGGCAGGATGTCCTGGATGGACGAGATCTTCTGCGAGGTGATGAGGATGTACGGATCCTTCAGCTCGGCCTCCATGCGGCTCATGTCGGTCGCCATATAAGGCGAGACGTAGCCCTTGTCGAACTGCATACCCTCAACGGTCTCGATGTCGATACCAAAGGTCTGGCTCTCCTCAACGGTGATGACGCCGTCCTTGCCCACGACCTGCATGGCCTCAGCGATCTTGTCACCGATGACCTGGTCGCCGGCCGATATGGCGCCGACGTTGGCAATCTGACCCTGCTCGTCGACTGTGTGAGCCGCCTGCTTAACGCTCTCAACAACTGCGTCAACGGCCTTCTCGATACCACGACGGATGGCGAGCGGGTTTGCGCCGGCCGTTACATTGCGCAGGCCCTCGTTGACGATGACCTGGGCAAGCAGGGTGGCGGTGGTGGTGCCGTCACCGGCAACGTCGTTGGTCTTGACGGCAACCTCGCGCACAAGCTGCGCGCCCATGTTCTCGACCTTGTCCTCAAGCTCGATCTCCTTGGCGACGGTCACGCCGTCGTTGGTGATGAGCGGCGCGCCGTAGCTGCGCTCAAGCGCCACGTAGCGACCCTTGGGGCCGAGCGTGACCTTTACTGCATCGGCGAGCTTGGTAACACCAGCGGCGAGCGTGCCACGGGCTGCCTCATTGAATTTGATGTCTTTTGCCATTTGATGAGTCCTCCCTACTTCTCCAGGATTGCGTAGATGTCATCGGCGCGGAGTATGAGCACATCTTCCCCGTCCACCTTGACCTCCGTGCCGCCGTACTTGCTGTAGATGACGCTGT
>JAITEK010000160.1 GCA_031282085.1 Coriobacteriales bacterium | reverse complement strand
AGCAGGCTTACGATCATGGAGTTGATGGCGACCGACTTGCCCGAGCCGGTAGTGCCGCCGATGAGCAGGTGAGGCATCTTCTCGAGGTTGGCGACGATGGAGTCGCCCTCGACGTCTTTGCCTATCGCCAGTTGGAGCGCGCCGGGAGGTGCGTCCGGCAGCACGTCGCCGAGCAGCACCATGCTGCGGTTGGCGTTAGGGACCTCGATGCCCACCAGCGTGGTACCCGGTATGGGCGAGAAGATGCGCACCGCAGGGGCCGCGAGCGCCAATGCGATGTCGTCGGCCAGCGAGTTGATCTTGCTGAGACGCACGCCCTCGCCGAGCGAGAGCTTGAAGAGCGTAACCGTTGGGCCGGCAACCCAGCCTTCTACCTGGGCGTCTACGCCGAATTCCTCGATGGTCGCCTGGAGTTCGGCGGCGGTGCGGCGCAGCTCGCTCTCCCCCGCACGGGTGGAGGTCTTGCCACGCGAGACCTTGAGCAGTTTGAGGCTCGGCAGCTCGAAGGGGGTGGTGCTGGTTGCAGCGCCGGTGGTGGCGGCGGCTTTCTTGGTGGTTGCGCCCGCTGCGCCCGTTGCGCCCGTTGCGCCGAGCAGCACGGTGCTGTCCGCGCGGTCACCATCAACATCATCCGCCGCGTCCGCGCTGGCGAGGCTGCGACGCGTGGAGCCGAGATCGCCCAGCTCATCAAGCTCATCTAAGGGGATACGACCCTGGGCGCCCTTTGAGAAGTCCCCCTCAAGGGCGCGCGTTGGCTCAAGGCCCTCGCTGAGGTGGGCGGTGGCCGCGACGAGTTTGCCGCGCGCGGCACGGGCAGGGCGGCTATCGGCTACGTCGCCCTCAAGGTCATAGGCGCCAGGCAGCAACACCTCATCGTTCGTCTTGCGACGCGAGGCGAGTAGCTCGCGCAGCCGTGTGACCAGGCCGGTGATGGAGAATCCGATGAGCACCGCCCCGACGAGGATAAGGCCGATGAGGATAACGAATGCGATGGGTTGACCCACGAGTTTGAGCAGCGCCCAGGCGATGCCGCCGCCGACGTAGCCGCCGTGCACCATGAGGGCGCTCGTCTCAAAGACGAGGTCGGGCTGCTGGGCGGCGCCGGACGTGGAGACGCCGAGTATCGAGAGCACACTCACAAAGATGACAACGAGCCCTATCCCCAGACGCGTCGCCGTTGTCGCGACGCCCTTCTCGATGAAGAAACTCGCCGCCCAGGCAAGCATGAGAAACGGAAAGACGTAGGCTCCCAAGCCGATTACCAGGTGAAACAGGTCTGAGATACCGCGGGAGAGAGGGGCGCTGCCAGGAGCGACCACGGCGATGAGCAACACGATGGCCAAAATGGCGATGAGCAGACCGACGAGCTCCCGCTTGAGGCCCTTATCGAGAAGGGGGGCGCGATTATCGGCTGCGTCTTTTGCACCCGCTCGCTTTGAGCTGGTCTGGGTCTGTTTCGCGGCGTGTTTTGACTCCTGCCGCGAGCCCCGTTTCTTCGCGGCGCCGGCGCCGCTTGCGGCCGATTGCTTCTTGGAACTGGAACCCTTTGCTTTCTGAGCGCTCAAGGAGACCTCCGTGTACGTTTTGACTGCGTTCCTGTCACCTGTGATCTGTGGGAGCACCGCGTGCCTGCTTCCCCCATTCATGTGTTAGCAGGTATTTTACTGGTATTCACCTAAAATTACCACGCCCTAGGCGAAGATGCTGGCGAACCAGTAGTACCACCAGCCGGGAATCTCACGCAGGGTGGTAAAGGAGAGGGAGAGGTCGTGCTCGTCGAGGGGTGCGGGCATGGTGAATACGTCGACGCCATTGACGAGGTAGAGCATCTTGATGCGCGCCATATGGTAGAAGCTGCTCGTTACGCCGAGCTGCTCAAAACCCTGCTCGCGGGCCATCTCGATGGTGTTGCGCACGGTAGCCTGGGTGGTGTTGCCGTACTCGTCAACCTGTACGGCCTGCTCAGGGACGCCGCGGGAGACGGCGTAATCCTTCATCGCCACAGCCTCGCTCACTCCCTCCACGTCGATGCCGCCCGACATGATGAGTGTCGGCGCAAGACCCTGGTCGTAGAGGTCGATGGCGGTGTCGAGCCGGTCCTTGAGGGCAAGTGAGGGCGTGCCGTCCGGCAGCACCTGGGCGCCGAACACCACGACGGCGTCGACGGGTTGACGGTAGTCCGTTGTGCCGAAGCAGAGTATCTGCCCGAGGGGGAACAGGACGCCCATCGCGATAAGCATCGTGATGATGCCGAAGGCGGTGGAGAGCTTTGAGCGGCCGCCTGCGGTGGAGGCGCCGGACGCGTTGCCGCCCTTGCCGCTCCCCTTGCTGTTCTTCTTGCGCACGTCGGGCATGCAGCGGTACCCCAGCAACAGGGCAAGCGCCAGCCACAGGAAGATCAGCGCGATGAAGCCCGAGAACGGGAAGGGAAAGCCCAGCCGCACGAGGCCAAATGCCTGCGCCTCGTACACCGCGGCGCTGTTGAGGATCGCAAACAGGCAGAACAGGGCGCAAAGCGCGGCGGCGAACCAACGGGTGAAGCGACCACGAGGCACCCGTATCACAAAGGCGACGAGCACCACAACAAGGACAAACTCCAGGGCAGGCCCCACCAGGGTGGGGAGCATGCTGAGGTCTATCCACCAGGCGTTCTGGTCATGCGAGCCGCCCAGCACAAGCGCGAACAGACTCAACCCCGTATACGCAGCCAAAAAGGCCGCCATTCCGCGTGCGATGATGAGCAGCATACGGGCAACAGCGCCGCACGCGCGTGCCCCAGCCTGAGCGAATCGTCCCATAGCCTCGCTAGACGCCATTCTTCTCCGCGGCGTGTTCCCGCTCCTCGCGCTCCAGCACACGTTGCATGGAGGCGATGGCGCACTCCAGCATCCCGTCGTCGGGCTGATTGGTGGTCAGGCGCTGCATCTGCATGCCCGGCCAGAGGATGAACTGCACAAAGGGATTGTTGGGACGAGAGCCCGCCCACTTGACCGTGACCTCGTAGGACAAACCGGCAATGAGGGGCATGAGGATGATGCGCGAACAGATAACGAGTGCAAGGCGCGCCGCCCCATTCGTCACCCCCATCGCGTCGATGAGCGGTGCGACGGGTACGAGGGTGAACACGAGGATGGCGATGAGCATCGTCATAAGCAGAAACGCCGTGCCGCAGCGGACGTGCAGCGTGGGGAAGCGCCGCGCGTTGGCGACGGTGAGCTCGAGGCCGTGCTCGTAGCAGTGGATGGTTTTGTGCTCCGCGCCGTGGTAGCCGAACATGCGCTTGATGTCCTTCATGCGGCCGATAAGCCAGATGTAGAACACGAATATGGCGATGCGAAGGATGCCGTCGATGATGTTCCAGAGCAGGGTCTTCTCGCCGTAATCGCCGACGAGCAGGTTGGTGACAAAGGCCGGCAACGCGATGAACAGGCCGATGCCGAGCAGCAGACCGACGATCATGCTCGCAGTCATAACGGGCTTGGGGATGCCGTTGTCCTCCTGGGCAGGCTTGCTGGGCGGGACAGGCTGCTCAGGACACGGGACAACCGGGACAGAGGGGGACGGGGCTGGGACAGCAGGCGACGGGGCAACTGGGACAGTGGGGGACGGGGCAACTGTCCCGGTTGCCTCGTCACAGGGCTCCTCGTCATCCTCATCCTCAAAATCGAAGGCGTGTTGGGCGGCGATCTCGAGCGCTTTGTAACCGAGCGCCAGCGACTCGACGAGAGCGGTGCAGCCGCGAACGACTGGCTTGTGCAGCAGAGAATCTCGGTTGCGGCCGCTTGCGAGATCGTGCTCCTCAACATAGATGGAACCGCTTGGCTCGCGCACCGCGACGGCCCAGTTATACTTGCCGCGCATCATGATGCCCTCGATGAGCGCCTGGCCGCCTACGTGTGTTTGGCACACAACGCCCTCGGTGTCTTTGGCGCGCGCCCACTCGTCGCGCACGCGCGCGGGGGCCTCGAGAACAGCCTCACCCTCGCTGTGCTGTGCGCTTGAGGTCTTAAAAGTTCCTGCGTCCACGCTGCCCTCAGCGCGAAATTCGCCCGCGATGCCGGTTGTCCCCTGTTGTTCGCTCACGGGCGCACAACCCGTTCAAAGGGCTTGCCGCAGGTCATCTTGCCCTCCGTGCAGGGGCCGCGCCGACAGGCGGCGCCGGCGTCCATAAAGACATAGGGAGCGGTTGGCTCCACCAGCTCAAGCATGCGGTGCGCGAGGCCCTGTATCTCCCACTGCGCGCGGTTGCAACAACGTAGCTCAAAGAAATGCAGCAGCTCGCGGATGTTCATGGTGACAACGATCTTGGCGACGCAGGCGTTGGGCAGCACGTAGCGCGCGTCTTCGGCCGGGACGCCCGCCTCAACGAGCTGCGCGTAGGTGGCCCAAGCCACATCGATTGCCGTGTTGAAGGCCGCCAGCGCCTCAGGGTCGCTGCCGATGCTTTGCGGCAGCACAACCTCCGGTTCAGCGGAGTAGGTTACGTAACGTTGGCTCTGTTGATTAAAGCTCGCGATGCGGTGCCGCACGAGCTGGTGCGTGAGCGCACGGCTCACCCCGTCGATCGCGAACGTATAGCTCGCGTGTTCCAGCGCAGAGAAGTGTCCGCTGCGCATGATGGTTGCCAGCACCTTGCCGACCTGCCCGTCGCTCATGGACTCCATGAGCTCGGTGGCCCCAATAGGCGCGTAGCACAGCCGTGCGGCCGTGGCGACGGCGCGCTCGGGGTTAGGCGTATGGTAGAGAAGATCAACCTGCATCGCAGCTCCTTATACCTCCCTGAGAAACACCACTGTGCGGTGAGTCAACCAACACTACGATAAGTATATGACAAAGGAGGCCAGGCGAGCCCAGCCTCCCAGGATACGTAGTGGAATGGTTGCTCTACTCGGCAGCAGCCTCGGCAGCGGGAGCCTCGGCGGTTGCAGCAGTCTCAGCGGCCTCAGCGGCGGGGGCTTCGGCGGTCTCGGCAGCTTCCTCGGCGGGCTTCTCAACAGCCTTTGTGCTCTTTTCGGCGTACTTCGCAGCCTTGGCGGCCTTCTCAGCAGCCTTCTTCTCGCGCGCGGCCCTTGCGGCGGCCTCAGCAGCTGCGGCGGCCTTCTGGCGCTCCTCGCGTCTGGCGGCCTCGCGCTCGGCTACTGCGGTTGAAGCGGACCCGAACTTATCAGCAAAGCGCTGGACGCGTCCACCGGTATCAACAAACTTCTGCTGGCCGGTAAAGAACGGATGGCAGGCGTTGCAAAGCTCTACATGCAGTTGGGGTTTGGTTGCGCGGGTGGTAAAGGTGTTGCCGCACGA
>JAITEK010000156.1 GCA_031282085.1 Coriobacteriales bacterium | reverse complement strand
TCTACTTAACACCGGTGTGCAGCGCGGCGACTCCGGCGGCGAAGCTGCGGTAGTGGACGTCGCTCAGGCCGCAGCTTTGGAGGAGGTAGACGAGTTGCGGTTTGGAGAGAAAAGCCTCTGTTGAGTCGTTGAGCCAGCGGTACTCAGCTGGTTTGCGGGTAATGAGCGTGGCCATCGCTGGCATTATATGGCGGAAGTAGAGCCGGAAGGCTGGTTTGACGAGCGCCGCAGTGGGATAGGACGCCTCCAGACACAACAGGGTGCCGCCCGGTTTGAGCACACGCACCATTTCTTCGCAGACACGCTGGTAGTCGGACATATTCCGCAGACCAAAGGAGATGGTTACCACGTCAAAGCTCTCATCCTCAAAGGGCATATCCAGGGCGTTTCCTTGTACAAAACGCAGGTTGTCAGGGGGATGTGCCAGCTTGTTGGCTCGCTTGCGGGCAACCTCAAGCATGCTCTCCGAAAAATCAAAACCTGTTACCTGCGCCTGGGGGTTGGTACGCACGAGTGCCAGCGCGATGTCTCCGGTGCCGCTGGCTACGTCGAGCACCTGCTGGGGCGCAAGTGCCCGTACTGCCTTGACGAGGTGGTGCTTCCAGGCGCGATGCAGACCAAAGCTCTCAAGATCGTTCATGAAGTCATAGTGGCCGCTGATCCGCTCAAAGGTCTGGTAGACCCAGGCTTCCTTCTCCTCGGCAGCCGCAGGAGTCACCTTGGGGAGAGTCGCCTCGGTCGAACAGGAGGACGGGGCAACTGTGGGGGACAGCAGGACAGCAGGACGAGGCGAGTGTTCCGCCTGGCGAGGCTGCTGCTGCAGCGAGAGCGTGCTCTCGTGTGGGGCACTTGCCCCGCCTCCCTGCACCCCTTGCTCGGCGGCAACCAGGCCTTTTGCCTCAAGAGACGTAAGACGTCCGTCGCTTTCTATGCGATAGTAGCGTTGTTCATACGGCACCAATCAGCCCTCCCAGCATCAGTTGGATCAATAGCCAGCACAAAAGCAGAGCGCCCATCCAGGCGAGGTTCGCAAGACGGCAAAAAGCCGTAATGTTGCCCATCATGGCGCCTCGGTTCACGAGATCGTAAGGTCCGGCCGCAATCCGATCCAGCCGGGAGCGCAGCAAGAAGTACACACAGCCCGCGACTATCGCGTCCACAAACAGAAGCAGCAGCGACCCCCAGAGGAGGATAGCGGCCAGCCCCAGCATCAACACCATCCACGCCGGTGTGGCCCAGGCAAGCACGCGCATAACGGTGACGCTGCGTGCGCGCCCTAAGATGACGGGCAGGGTGCGGCGACCGGCCTTGATGTCGCGCTCGATGTCGCAGGTGTTGTTTACCTGCATGATGAGCGCGATGGTGATGATGGGGGGCACGGCAGCGATGAGCGCCAGCGGGGTGAAGCTGAGCGTTAGCGCATAGTAGGTCGCGCCCGTGATAAAGCCGCCCATGACGATGCCGGAGAGGGCCTCGCCAAGCGGGAGATAGGACAGGGGCAAGGGCCCCGCGCCGTAGAACACCAGCACAGCGGCCGCGATGAGTCCGGCTACGAGCAGCGGCCAACCGCTGAGCGCCACAACGGCCAGGCCGCAGAGGGCGGCACAGGCCAGCAACGCGATGCCAAAACGCAGGGCGCTGCGCGGGTTGATGCTGTTGTAGACGATGGAGGCGTCGTGTGTGTCGAGGACGGTGTCGGCCGTGTCGGTGCCCGCGAGGAAGTCGTGGTAGTCGTTGATGGTGTTGGCCGCGGCCTGCATGAGGGTGCTCGTGAGAAGCATCAGCACCAGCACGACGCCAGCACGCAGGATAAGCGGCAGGGTCTCGGGGCCGCCCAGCCACCGTATGGCATCGGTCCCACTCAACAGCAGCGCCGCTGCGGCGCCGACCAAAACGGGCATGATGGCCGCAACCCACGTAGGCGGAGCAGCCAGCTCAACCGCCGCCTTAAGGGTGAAAGGTTTATAGCTGCCCTCGGTCACAGCTGGATGAACCAGCCTTCGGTCACGCCCACAGCCGCTTTGATCTCGGCGCGCACTGCCTCGGAGACCGGCTCGTCGACGTTCATGAGAATGAGCGCCATGCGGGTCTTCTCCTCCTTCACCCCGACTTCCATCGTGGAGATGTTGACGTTCGCCTTACCGAGAATGGTGCCGATGAGGCCAAGTTGCCCGGGTTTGTCCTCGTACTTTTGAATGAGGACGTTTTTGCCGGGGATGAGGTCGAGCTTGTAGCCGAGCACCGAGACGATGCGCAGGTCCTCGCTCGGCCCGGAGGTCGTAATGGCCACCTCCACGAGTTGCGAGCCGGCCCGTGCCTCAAACACCACCTTGTTGGCGTACTCGGAGCGCACCGTGCTTTTTTCTACCTTCACGGAGACACCGCGCTGCTCAGCGATGTAGTTTGCGTTAACAAAGTTCACGGGGTCGTCGCTTGAGATGGAGAAGATGCCACGCAGGGCGGCAGTGCCCAGCAGGCTTACGTCGTTGTTTGCCAGGTCGCCGAAGACCCGCACGGTCAAGTGCTCGATGGGCGCATCGGCAAGCTGGGCGAGTATGAGGCCCGTGGTCTGGCTCGCCTCGATAAAGGGCTTTACCGCGGTCATTACGTGGTCGGGTACGAGCGCGACGTTTACGGCCGTGGGCACCATCTTGCCCTCAAGCCCCATGAGCACGTACTCGGCAATCTGCAACCCGGCGCGCGCCTGGGCTTCCTTGGTGGAGGCTCCAAGATGGGGGGTGAGGATGACCTGCTCAAGCTCATGCAGAGGGGACTCCGTGCAGGGCTCCTTCTCGTAAACGTCGATGCCGGCGCCGGCGACCTTGCCTGAGCGCACGGCCTCGGCCAGCGCCTCTATGTCGTAGATGCCGCCGCGCGCGGTGTTCACCACGTAGACGCCGTCCTTCATGAGCGCAAACTGCTCGCGTCCGAACATACCGATGGTCTCCTTGGTCTTGGGCAGATGCACGGTGATAAAGTCGGCCTGCGGGAGTATTTCCTCGACGTTGTCGTAGAGCGTCACGCCGATCTCTGCGGCACGCTCGGGTGTGGCGTAAGGGTCAAAACCGATGAGGTTCATCTCAAAGGCGCGCGCGCGTTGGGCAACAAGCCCGCCGATACGCCCCAGGCCGAAGATGGCCAGCGTCTTTTGGTACAGCTCGTTGCCGGTGAATTTGCCGCGATCCCACTTATGCTCCTTCATGCTCGCGTAGGCCTGCGGCGTGCGCCGGGCGCTTGCCAGCAGCAGGGCAAAGGTCTGCTCGCAGGCGCTCACCACATTGGAGGTCGGCGCGTTACAGACGATAACGCCGCGCTCGGTGGCAGCCGCAACGTCCACATTGTCTACGCCCACACCGGCGCGCCCGACTATCTTGAGCTTTGCGCCCGCCTCAATGACCTCGCGCGTCGCCTGGGTGGCGCTGCGGACGATGAGCGCCTCGTAATCCGGGATGGTGGCGATGAGGGTCTCCGGCGTGAGGTCGAGCCGCACGTCAACCTCATGGCCAGCCTCACGCAGCAGCTCGATGCCGCCATCCGCAATCTTCTCTGCAACCAGTACCTTCATGTTGTATCCTCTCCGTAAA
>JAITEK010000146.1 GCA_031282085.1 Coriobacteriales bacterium | reverse complement strand
CGCCCGGGCTACAAAGCCTCGAGCAGCTGCTTTCCATGGGCGCAGTATTCATCCGCGGCCATGTAATCACCCTCGTGATAGTAGGCGGCACGAGCGCGGCAACCGCCGCAGCCGTCCTTGTACTCGCAGTCCCCGCAGGAGCCGCTGTAATCCTGAGTACGGAGCCGCGCAAAGACCTCGCTTGTCTCCCATATCTCGTCAAAGCCCTGTTTGCGCAGGTCGCCGGCCTCCTCCATCATATAGGCGCAGGGGCGCACGATGCCCTCGGGCGAGATGATGCAGTAGGATATGCCCGCCAGGCACCCCCGGGTGAACCGGGTATCTATGCCCATCTGGCGCGCAACGCGCACAAACTGTGGCGCGCAGGTGGGTTTACAGCTGATGGGGACCTCCGTCGACTTGTCCATGATGCGCCGGAGCAAATCCTCATTCTCCAGCACCTTGATGGCGGTGTCCTCGATATATTTGCCGCGCCCAACGGGGATAAGGAAGAATTGATAATGCGCGATGGCCTCCTGCTCAACGGCAAAGTCCATGAGGTCTAAAAGCTCGGCCTCGTTCCAGTCCATGATGGTGGTGTGTATCTGAAAGGGCAACCCGGCCTCACGACAGCTCTCCATGCCCCTGAGCGTGAGTTCAAAAGCGTGAGGGTCGCCTCTAAACGCGTTGTGCTTGCCCTCATCGAGGCTGTCGAGGCTGATGCCGAGGGCCGCCGCGCCCGCCTTCTTGAGGCCGCGCGCCACCTCGGGGGTGATGAGCATACCGTTGGTGCCGAACACCGGACGCAGCCCGCGTGAGGAAGCGTGGGCGACCAGCTCAAAGATGTCCTCGCGCAGCAGAGGCTCACCCCCGCTGAATATCATGATCTTGAAGCCACTGCGCGCTATCTGGTCGATGAGGGTCTTGGCCTCGTCGGTGCTGAGCTCGTTTTCTGTGGAGGCGTCAACGCCTTCCGCGTCCTGGTAACAATGCTGGCACTTGAGGTTACAGCGGTTGGTGGTCATCCAAGATACAATCATCGGCAACTCCTGAAGCGTTGATACGGACGGTTATCAGGCTTGAGGGCAGACTCCCCCCACTCCACTTTGTAAACCCGTATATGATACGTATCCTTCAGGCGCTTGCCCGAGTCACTCGGCAACAGTTGGCGTTTTGCTTGTGTTTCGTTTCCGCCTTGTTAATCCCAAGCAGGGCGTCTAACTTTTAGTTTACCGCGCGCTGAAGCCTGCTTCGGCCACAGCATTCTTAAGGGTCTCGACGCTTACCTCAACGCCGTGCTTCACCTTTGCCTCGCCTTTCTCCAGGCTCACCTTTACTTTCTCGACTCCCGGCAGGGCGCTCAGCGCGTCGGTGACGGCAGCAACGCAATGAGGACAACTCATGCCCTCCACATCCAATACGGTTTTCACGCTCATGTTCTGGCCTCTCTGTCTCGTGCCACACCCCGCACTTGCTACACAACACGGGACTATGCCCGCAGAATCCCTCGCCACACAGCGCCCGGACGGCAGGTCTTACTCTACACGTATCGTTATACGCTGGAGGTAGTCCTTTGGGTCCTTGAGGCTGAGTTCGTTTAAGGTGTAGACCTGATAAACAGGCCCAGCCTGCGTGATACCGTGCTCGTCCATATAGGCGCGGATGCGCTCGGGCAGGTCGTTCATCTTACCATAGTCGCCCCGCAGGTAACCGACGATGTACTTGCCGGCCTTCATGACGTCCAAACCATTGGGGTCAAGCGAGTAGTACCGCTTGGGCTGGGAGGGCGTCGCAAAGAACTCCCCTACCTCATCGAAATAACCCCCGATGGGATAACCGAGGTTCACCCTGCCGCTACGCGCTATTCGATAATAGTTCGAGAACACCCGGTGATAGTCCTCGCCCGGGCGGAAGTCGTTCAGCGGGCCTAAAGCTATGTGGCTCTCCTCAAGGTACTTCACGGTGATCTTTTCCTCATCATGGGTCGGCCTGCTCTGTATGAGGCCGCGCAGCATATGGACCAAGGCAAAAGATTCCTGGAGCATGCGCAACTCGTTATTCATCTCGAGCTCGTAGTGGGTGAGCACTTCGGCCATACTCTCAGGGGTGCGCTCCTTCATGATTTGCTGGATGCGCTTCAGCGGAACCCTGAGACTGCGGAGGGTGTCTATGAGTTTGATGGTTTGCAGTTGAGCCAATGAGTAGTAGCGATAGTTGTTCTCGCCACGCACTACCGGGCTGAACAATCCTATCGAATCGTAGTAGCGCAGAATCGACTCTTTGACGCCTGTGAAGTCGGAGAATTCCTTGATAGAAACCAGAAGCGACTCGTTATTTTCCATTGTTATCATCCACCAACCCTATAACTACCCCAGCCCCATCTGAACCTTAAATCACTTTAGGGTTTTTATGCTAACCCCGCAAGAGCACCCCTGAGAGGGGCTGAAATACCGATGTATAAACTACCAGTAGTATTCTTTAATTATCATATTATATGTAATATACTTAATTTTATACTGCTTATGGAAATATTAGGGATTTTTAAGTTTCCCCCCTTTACATTAAAGTCCTCGAATCCTCATAATATTTTTGTCAAAAGAACCACCCCTTTTACACCACTAACATACCACCCGAGTTACGAGAATCGGGATTGGGCTGAAGATAGCTTTCCGCCAGCTTTCAGCTGGCTGTTAGCCCCCCCCTTGCGCACATACCCTGCTCCCTAGTGAGCAGGGTATGTGCATGTAGGGCAAAAATAGAGGTTACAGGAAGGTTAGGGTTGCTCAGGCACCGCCATCGGCATCACCTTGCCAAAGCCGCCGTCCTCGTCGGGATGGGAGATGGGCACAGAGGCCACCGTCCCCAGGTCCTCCAGGGCAAACACGTCGAGAGCATCCCCCGAGAGCACATAGAGATACTCGCCGATGAACAGGCCACGGATCTCATAGCCATACTCCGTGCTCAGCGTCAGGGCGCCCCGCAGCTCAAAGCCGCCCGCGTCGTCATAGCGATACACGTAGTAACGTCCCCCACCCGAGTCGCCATAGCCGTAGAAACCGATGATGTTGCGCTCCGCGTCAGCCAAAACGGCCTTGTGGTTATACAGCGCCTCGGAGTCGTAGGCCTCAGCGCTCTCGGCGTACAACTCGCTTACCGCGAAGGGGTCGGAGACATCGAACATGCTCAACTTCATCCCGTCCGTCCGCGCGCCGTCGGCGTCGTAACCGAGACCGAGCAGGCGACCCTCACCAAAGGGGTGCAGGTAGGCGCTGAAGCCCGGTATCTTGAGTTCGCTTAAGACCTGCGGGTTGGCAGGGTCGGAGAGGTCGAGGGCGAACAGGGGGTCCATCTGGCGGTAGGTCACCATATAGCCCACCGACCCCGTAAAGCGCACGCTGTAGATGCGCTCGTCCTCGGCCAGCCCCTCAATGGCGCCCAGGACGGTAAGCGACGGACTGAGCACATACAGCGCGTTGGTCTGCGGCGGGTTCTCGAAATCGTACTGATAGCTCTCGACGTTGTGGCTTATATCCCTCAGGATGCGGTAGCCGCTGTTGTTGAGCGTAAGGGCGATCCGCAGGTTGCCCTCGTACTCGTCGAGCGAGAACTGGTTGAGCAGCATCCCGTCTATGACGCACTGTGCCGCCACATCAAGCGCGCCCGCGGCAACGCCGACGCGGATTATCTGGGTCGAGTTTTTGGTCGTGTGCTCCTCTATCGTGTAGACGCTGTCCTCGTACAGGTTGCTGACCTCGTCGGTATAGATACTTGAGGCCAGGTAGAGGTTGTCATAACTCATGTAGACGGTACCCGCCTCACCAAGGACCGTCTTCTGGTCGAGGCGCTCCTGGCCGACGATGTCATATGAGGTGATGATCGTGTAATGGGGTTGCTGCACCTCGGGCATGATGCGGATGTCCTCAACCGCGATGCAGGCGCGCGCTTCGCCCTCGCCGATGAGAGGGACAAAGCTGCCGGGGTCCTCACTGTCCATGCCCGCGTAAAGGTAGTAGCTGCTGATGAGGTACAGCGTGCCATCATATACGCGCGAGTTGCGATAGTTGCCGCTCTGCGCGAACTGCGTTATCAGTGTGGGCGCGGTGGGGTCGCTCACGTCGTAGAAGGCCAGCCGCGTCTCAAGCGTCTCCTCGGAGACCGCGGGCGCTATCTGCGAAGTGGCGGCGTCGCCCTCGGCGGCGCCTTCGGAGGATGAGGAGGACGAGGACGCGTCCTCGAGATAGGGCTCATCAACCGTTCCATAGTGATAGTAGTCGATGACGACGGTCAGCATGTCGTCGACCAGATACATCTCCCGCGGGGATGAGCCGGTGGAGTAGTCCGTCTGCGAGGCGAGCTGTGTGCGGCTCACCTCGACGGTGTTGGGGCCGTCCGCCTTGAATATCGCCAGCTCGTTTTGCGTGAGCGCATAGATATGCGTGCCGTCCGTCTTTACGATGTCGGCCTCGTCTATGCCTTTGACCTGGGTGTTCGTCTCCGAATAGTCGCTGTCGGCTGCAACAGAAGTGCCGGGCGCGACGGCTTCCGGCGCCGCCGCCGTGTCGGCTTCCTCGGTGGCGGTAGGCGTAACGGTAGGCACATCCACGTCCTCGGACGGAGCGGTGGACTGGCCCGCCGCCGCATCCGATACCGCAGCGCCAGAGGCAACAGCGTCTTCCGCAGACGCTATCTCCATAACACCGTTTCCG
The DNA here is from genome assembly GCA_031282085.1 of Coriobacteriales bacterium. Taxonomy (GTDB): domain Bacteria; phylum Actinomycetota; class Coriobacteriia; order Coriobacteriales; family UBA8131; genus JAITEK01. The sequence continues at coordinate 4,339 of JAITEK010000146.1, read as the reverse complement.
TAAAAGCCTCCACGCGCCGTATACGCTTCCTCAAGGATGCCGTAAAGCTCCTCGTAATCCGCCGGCGCGCGCACCGCGCCTGCCTGGGCGACAAGGCTGGGACTGTCAGAGAAGTCGAGGCCGTCCAACGGCTTGGGCCCACCGAAGGGCAGGCCGCTCAACAAGACGCTCCCTCCCGCTATGAGCACGAGGGCAAACGCGGCGGCAGCGGATAGATAGATGGCCAAACGACGGCTGCGACGATTTGGGCCACGGCTTGAGCCGGTGGTTCTGGCGGCGCCTGAGCCGGAGGCGGGGCTGGGAGCCACTGCCGGGTTGGAGGCAGGAGGAGGCCCGGCAGCAGTCTCAGCTGCTGCGGCACTGACGGCGCCGGGGACCTTATCGGCAACCGGCTCAGCCTCAAGCGCTGCCTCCAGACGGCTAAGCGCCTCGGCGCTCGGCTTCATCTGCGCGCGCATATCCCTAAAAATGTTGTTATTCATCAAAATACTCTCCCTTCAGTCTCTCGCGCATCTGGGCACGCCCGCGCGAGAGCTGCACCTTTACGGTTCCCGCCTCGATGCCGAGCGCCAAAGCGATCTGCGCGACAGACATATCTTCGAAGTAGAACAGGTGCAGAACGCTACGATACTTGCGGGGAAGTTGCTGGAGAGCGGCGAACACAGCGTCCTGCTCCTCGGTGCGAAACGCGAAGCGATCGCCATCGCGCTCCTCATCCCGCCCGTCGACAGTACTCTCGTACAGCGGGACGACCTTGCGACGCCAGGAGCTTGCAGTCAGTTGCCGGGCGCAGTTGAGCGTTGTCGTGATGAGCCATGCCTTACACCGCTCGTCGCCCTCAAGAGACGGCTGCTTGCGATGATAGACGAGGAACACCTCCTGGAACACGTCCTCGGCGTCGCTGCGATTGCCGGTATGGGTGAGCGCGATGCCATACACCATGTCCCGGTAACGGGCGATTGCCTCCGTAGTGCTCAGGCACACTCTCGTTGCCACCGCGTCCATAACCCTCCAATCATCAGCGCCCCAGAACTTCCCTCTGAAAGGAAATCCGAGTTGTCTGCCAAAAGGTTACAGCAACCGCCAAGAATCTTCAGAAGTTTCAGGGGGCCGTTACGCGAGCTTAAGGTTTATCATCCTCGTCGCCTGACGGAACTCGTCTGCTGAGGCCACGCCGGTGCCGAAATCGTAGGTGATTGTCAGTGTCCAGACCGTCGGCAGCGCGTCCGAGGAGGTCCGCCCGCTGAATATCTGGGTCTGCTTCACCACTTTGCGGTTCGGGGAATTGGGGTTGTCGTAAGAGATACTCTCCTCCGGGTTGGGAGGAGTGTAGCTGAAGTCCCGCGGCTCCACACCGGCTGAGGCCAATACCCCCGCCACCGTCTCACTGCCTGCCAGCAACTCGTCAAAGGACTTCTCGGGATAGCCGAGCAGCTGCATATCGCAGACATAGTAGATGTCGATGACCTTGCCGCTCGCGTCGAGACTGGCGTAGATGGACTCCGTCGGCAGTGAGGTGTTTGAGACAGCGCCTGCCTCGGCGCCCGATACCGACGGGGTGTAGGAGAAGGTCGCAAGCTGGGTGACGGCAGGGTTGGTCTCCTCGGTGGCGCTGTCGGTCTTAACGAGTTGGAAGCTGTCGCCCAACCGGGCCTTGACCTCCTCGATGGTAAGCCCGAACAGCCCCGTCAGGTTGGGGATGCTCGTCTCCTCTATCTTGATCTCGCCCGGCGCGCCAGGGTCCTCAACCTCATCGGGGGCTATGGTAGTGCCGGGTTTGATGCCGCCCGGATCGCTCGTCACGCTTTCTGTGAAGATGGTGTAGCCGAAGTAGACCAGGCCTGCGAGCGCCGCCACAAGCAGTAGGATGACGATTACCAAAACGACCCCGGTCCGCTTTGACCGCGCGAGGCTCTCGCGCTCACCGGGAGATACCTCCGCAGCCTCCGCAATGGCCGGCTCGCTGGAACGCGGACTTTCCTCGTTGTTGACGAGAGGCGGCTCACTGGGCAGAACGGTGCCGATGATAGAACCCGCGCCAGCGGCGGCAGCGGCTGTGTCCTCAGAGGCGACGGTAGCGTCGGGCGTGGGGTCCTCGGAAGTGGTTGCTGCGGGGATGTCGGGGACGACAAGGGGCGGCTCAGCGATAAGCGAGCTGCCGGCGACAGGAGCGCTGGCAGGAGAGACCACAAGCGGTGGCACACCGGCGGCGGAAGTGGCTCCTGGGGCGGGAACGGCGTTGGTTGTTGACCCGGTTTCGTTATCGCTCATCTTAATCTCCTGTCAAAAGCTGCTAAAGGATGCTCAGCCTTGGATGACCCAGTGCCATACCAAATATGCGATGATGACGATGAGTCCGACAAAGCAGGCTGCGAAAACCACTTTCTGGGCAGTCGGCCTGGGTATGTTGAGGTTCGCGTCATCCAGCACCTGCTCAGGCTGCAATTCCGCGGCCACTTGCGGTTCGGCGTCGGTCGCCGCGGGCGCGTCTGCTGCCCGCACGGAAGGCGACTCAACATCCACAGCCCCTATTGTGATGACTTCTTCTGCCTCCGGCTGAGACGTACTGTTGGTTTGTACCCCGCCAACGGTTATGTGCGAGAATCGAGGTTTGTCTGCCTGACCCATATCTCTCCGTGTGTACTTGTCTGCTACGTTTTAAGTGCGCTCACAGTATACGCTATTTTGCGTCACCACGTCTTTAACGTCGTGCGGTTGTGGCGGCTTGTGCGCGGAGCTGTTTGACGTCTATCCCCAGGCGGCTTATCCGCCGGTACAGCGAGGCGCGGCTCAAGCCCAGGTGTCGGGCGGCCTGCTCGACGTGATAGCCCGTCAGGCTCAACGCCTCCATGATCTCATCGAACTCCTTGGCGTCGTGCAGAGCGGAGCCGTGCGACGACAGCGCCCGTGGAGACAGGGAGCCCGTCCGCGTGGGGGCGTAATTTACGCGAGTCTGCACGATGTTCGCCAGGTCATCTTTATGCAGCATGCTGCCCGTGCTCGCATAGAACGCGCGCTCTATACAGTTCTGTAGCTCCCGGGCATTCCCCGGCCAGGAGTAGCGATGCAGCTCCCGCAGGAAGCCCTCACTCATCGTCTTGCGCGCCTGCGGGTAACGCTCGTTGAAGTAATCCAGCGTGTGCTGGGCTACATAGGCGATGTCCTCGGGGTGCTCGCGCAGCGGCGTTACGTCGAGGCGCAGCACATTGAGCATGATGAACAGATCGCCACGGAAATGCCCCTTATCTACCTCCTCGCGCAGGTTGCGGCTTGTAGCTGCGATGATGCGCACATCCAGCTCCCTCTCCTCAACGGCGCCCACGCGTTTTATCGTGCGGGTCTGCAACACCTGCAACAGGCTCGCCTGGTATTCCAGCGGCATCTCGCCTATCTCGGAGAGAAAGAGGGTGCCGTGGTCGGCAAGCTCGAACTTGCCGGGATACCCGTCCTCCAAAGCGCCTACCGCAAAACCCTTCTCGTAGCCAAAGAGCTCGCTTTCTACCAGCCCGCGCGACAGCGACGCGCAGTTTATCGTCACAAAGGGGCCGTTGGCGCGGTCGCTCGCGTTGTGTATCGCCTGGGCAAGGATTGACTTGCCCGAGCCGACCTCGCCCTCGATGAGTACGTTGCCGTCGTAGGAAGCAAAGCGCTCGGCGACGGCGATGGTCTTCTTCATCGCGGGGTTGATGGTGGGGATGTCGGCAAAGCTGTAGCTGGCGTGGTTGCCGTACAGCGCGTTCATCGACTTGATGACTTGCTCCTGCTTCTTCATATTCACACTGAAGGCGTGCTCGTTGAGCCCGATAAGCGTGCTGGTGATGTTCACGCTGCAATACCGCTTGTGGCCGTCGATGAGCACCGGGGTATTGCTTGAGAAATACCGCGTGTCCGTGTCCCACTTCTCAACCTGCTCCCAGTCGACCTCCGGCATCAGGCTGCGGAAATCCGTGTCTGCCAGCTTCTCCGGCGCCAGGCCCAGGGTCTTGCGCGCTGACGTGTTGGCCCATACGGGGCGAAACTGCTCGTCGAGCAGCAGGATGCTCTCGGGATTTCCGTCCAGGGCCGTGCGCATGAGCTCGCCGTTGTAGAGGTTGAAGAGCTGCTGCTCAATGCCAAATGCGGCGGCCTTTACCAGGCCCAGCGTATGGGGATGTGCGTAGCGGTAGTCGCCGGACATGTTCAAACAACCGATTACCTCCCCGGTGAGTCCGTGGATGGGCGCGGCGGAGCACACCCAGCTCTGGTGCTGCACGCAGTAATGCTCGGGGCCGATCATCTGAATGGGGAGGTCAAAGTCCAAACAGACGCTGAGCGCGTTGGTTCCCACCTGCAGGTCGCT
>JAITEK010000137.1 GCA_031282085.1 Coriobacteriales bacterium | reverse complement strand
TCAAGCCTCAGTCCAGCAGGCGGGGAGCGACCTGCTTCTTGCGGGAGAGGATGCCGGGTACCCAGGCGCTCTTGCTGCTAAGGTCGATGCCAAAGCTGTGCTCAACGAGGCGTGGCGTGCCGGAGATGATGAACTGCGAGCCCTCCCGCATGATGTCGGTAACGAGCACGAGCGCAAACTCATGCCCCTGTCGCCGTACCAGGTCGTCCAAGAACTCGATGATCTCGCCTTCTTTTTTGAGGATGTCTGCAGTGTTGACGGTCTCAAACTGCGACACCATAAAGCTCGTGTCTCCGCGCTCAAAGACCTTGGAGTCCGCCAGTACGATGCTTTCTACCGAGCCGTCCTGCCCGGCAAAACGCGCCTCAAACAACTCGCGGCCAAAGGTCTGCACCTCAAGGCCGGCGGCCTTGGCGAGTATCTCGGCCAGCTCCTGGTCGCGCGGGGAGGTGGAGGGCGACTTGAGCAGCACGGTATCGGTGAGCACCGCCGAGAGCAGCACCGCCGCGTAGGTCGGCTCAAACGGCACGTTGTTGCGCAGGTATTCCGTGGCAACGATGCTGGCGGTTGAGCCAAGGGGCATGTTGATGAAGGGGATGGGCATGGTGGTCTGGATGTCGCCGATGCGGTGATGATCCACAACCTCTACAACCTCGGCCTCCAGGATGCCGTTGACCGCCTGCGAGGACTCGTTGTGGTCGACGAGGATGACCTTGCGTCGCGGCGTGCGCGCCAGGTCGGTGCGCGTGACGATGCCGATGGCCTTGCCGTCCTCATCCAGCACAACTGCCTGGCGCAGCGCGGAGGCGAGCACGGTCTCGCGTGCCTCATTGAGGATGTCTTCCGCCTCGAGGATGGGCGCTGCGGAAAGGAAGGCGCTCACGGGTTGTACCAGCGTGGCAAGGCGCGTCGCGGCCGCTGCCTGCGCGTTGTCAAGCTCCGCGAGGTAGAGGTTGGCAAAGGTGGTCGTGTCGATTACTCCTTGGAAGCGCCCGTTCTCATCGTGGACGACCAAGGTGCGGATGCTGTGCCGTTTGAGCGTCTCGCCCGCCTCGCGCATGGTTGCGCTTTGGGCTATCTGCAACGGGCGGGGCGTCATAACGTCGCGCACGCGGCTGTGTACGTGGGTGAGCACTGGCGGATACGGCAGGCCAAAGCGGTCGAGCACGTAGCTCGACTCATGCGGCATCGGCCCCAGGCGCATGGCCTCGTAGCTGTTGTGGGGATTGGTGAGGCTCTTGAGGTGCGCGTAACCAACGGCTGAGCTGATGGAGTCGTTGTCGGGGTTGCGGTGCCCCACAACGATAATGGGTTCATGGTCCTGTTCGTTCACGTTGCTCCCTATACACAAATAGACGGTTTTCTGGAAAGTACCCGGGTGGTTTTCATTTTTCTTTAGTGTAACGCATGTTCCGCGCGTATTCACGAAGGTAGGGAGTTGTGTCAACAAGGTGCAACAAACTGCAAAAACCGCATCCGTTACTTGACGCGGGCGGGGCAGGAGAGTATAACGATAAGTAATAGAAAGCGGTTCGACGACCCGGATAGTATGCCAGTCAATGGGCAGGTCACGTGAGAAGACCAAACTTTAGTGGGTGACGGAACCGCTTTCTCTTTGCCTCTTGCACTTTAGTACAGTAGTGTGCTAAAGTAATGGAAGATACCATCACCCTTTCGACGGATAGGAGAACCATGATTCCCGTAACCCCCCGTGGGTTCAAAGATGTTTTGCCCGAGGAGGCGCGCTGGCGTGAGAGCATCACGATGAAGGTGCAATCGACGCTGTCTTCCTGGGGCTACGCACCCATCGAGACGCCGACGCTCGAGGTACTTGAGGTGCTTGAGCAGGGCGGACGCCTGAGTGAGACCCCCTTTCGCCTGTTCGACTCCGACGGCGCCCTGCTGGTGCTGCGTCCCGACGTGACCCTGCCCATCGCGCGCATGGTCGCCTCTCGCCTCAGCCCCATCGTTGAGCCGCTGCGCTTCCGCTACGTGCAGCCGGTATTCCGCGAGGAGGAGTCGCTGCGGGGACAGGCACGCGAATTCACGCAGCTGGGCATCGAGAGCATCGGGCTTTCTGGCGCGGCCGCCGACGCCGAGGTCATCCTGCTCATGGTGGATGCCCTCAAGGCCTGCGGTCTTAAGGAGTTCACCATCGCCATCTGCACAGTGGGCGTGCTGCGCGACCTGCTGGATGCCATCGTCAGCAAAGGCAATGCCAGCGAGCAGTGGCGCCGCGAGGTGCTTGCTGCCTGTCATCAGAACAACGCGGTTGAGGTTGCGCGCCTGGCCGCCGACGCGCGGATAGACGAGCGCTACGAGACAGCGCTACGGGCGCTGCTCGGCCTGCGGGGCGGCGCGGAGGCCATCGAGCGCTGCCGTGAGCTCGTTGAGCCGCTCGGCTGCACCGACGGTCTGGACACCCTCGCGCAGACCTATGGCATCATCAAGCGGGTGGGAGCCGCCGGTTTTGTGACGGTCGACTTCAGCGTTATGAGCGCGTTTGACTACTATACCGGCCTCGTGTTTGAGGCGTACGCGCCCCGGCTCGGCGTCCTTTTAGGCAGCGGCGGCCGCTACGACCGCATGCTTGAGGCCTACGGCACCAAGGCGCCTGCCGCGGGCTTTGCCTTCAACCTCGAGCGCGTGATGATGGCCCTGCTCGAGCAAGGCATTCCCGCCGCCCCGGGCATCCGGCGGCCGGACTACGCGGCTTTTGAGACGGATGAAGGCGACCCCGCCGAGGCATTCCTCAGCGCGGCGCGCCTGCGAGAGGCGGGCTACACCGTCGTGCTTGTGCAGACGAAGGGAGGGATGACCGATGAGTGACCAGCAACAAACCCCGATGTCCGTCGCCCCGCGCCCCGCCCCCGCCCAGCCCAGCGCCCCGCGCTCCGCTCCCGCCCAGCCCGCCGCCCCACAACCCGCCGCCACGACAACCGCCCGTCATTCTGGGCTTGTCCCAGAATCTAAACGAGGAGCTGCGGACGATAGCGGACGGCGCCCAGACCCCCTGTGCCCCGCCCCGCCCCGCCTCAAGATAGCCATACCCAAAGGCGCGCTCTACGAGGACAGCGTCGCGCTGCTCGGGCAGGCGGGACTGGACATCAGCGGCCTTGAGGCGCCCGGCCGTCAGCTCGTTGTTGTTAACGAGGGGGTCGAGTTCTACATCGTGCGCCCCACCGATGCGCCGGTATTCGTCAGCTACGGCGGCGTGGACTGCGCCATCTGCGGCAAGGATTCGCTTGCGGAGGCGGCGCTTGAGGTGGTTGAGCTCGTCGATTTGCGCTTCGGCGCCTGCCGCTTCGTGGTGGCGGAGCCGCAGCAGGCGGCCGGTATCGTGGAGGATGCCTATCAGCAGCTTGGTGTGCTCAGGGTGGCGACCAAATACCCCCGGATAACGGCGGCGTATTATCAAGCTGTCGGCGTACAGGTAGAAATCGTGAAAATGCATGGTAATATCGAACTGGCGCCGCTTTGCGGTATGGCAGAGCGCATTGTTGACATCACCGCGACGGGCACCACGCTACGCGAGAACAACCTCGTCATCGTCGATGAGGTGCTGGCATCCACTGCGCGCTTCGTTGGCAACCCGGCAAGCGTACGCATCGACCCCCGCGTACGCGACCTGGCAACGCGCCTGCAACAGGTTGTACGAGAGGGTTGAGGATGACGTGCGGATGGACACGCCATCGCCCCCGCTCGTCATTCTGGTAGTCCCACGAGGACGCTTACGCGTCCTGCGCTGTATAGTAAGTCCGGTCGCTATCGCGCCCGAGTGGATTCCGGCATAAAGCCGGAATGACGGACGGACGGACGGACGAGCGAGCGGACGGACACGCCATCGCCCCTGCCCGTCATTCTGGGCTTGTCCCAGAATCCAGTCGTGAGCGATAGCGAACGACGCAGAGAGAGCGCGTAGCGCGTCACGCGTGTGTGACGCACGCACGCGACACACGAGAGAGGACAGACGATGAGGGTAGAAGAACTGGACAGTGGCCAGAAGCCGAGCGCCGAGCAACTGGGGCGGTCCTCCGCGACCGACGCTGAGGCTCTGGAGGCCGCGACCCGTATCATAGCCGACGTGCGCGAGAGGGGCGATGAAGCCCTGCGCGAATACAGCCTTGAGTTCGACAAGGTCACGCCGAAATACTTCCGTCTTTCCGATGAAGACAGGATGCGCGCGGCGCGACAGGTACCCAAGCGCCTGCTTGAGGCGTTGCAACTTGCCGCGGCCAATATCCGCTCCTTCCACGAGCGGCAGGTGCAACAGAGCTGGTTTGTGACGCGTCCTGACGGCGCGTTGCTCGGCAGCCGCGTAACGCCGCTTGCGAGCGTGGGCATCTATGTGCCCGGCGGTCGCGCCTCCTACCCCTCAACCGTGCTCATGAACGCCATCCCCGCGCAGGTCGCGGGTGTGCAGCGTATCGCCATCGCCACGCCGCCACGTCCCGACGGCAGCGTTGACCCCCTCGTCCTCGCGGCCGCGCAGCTAGCCGGCGTCACAGACGTCTATGCGGTGGGCGGCGCCCAGGCCATAGCAGCGTTGGCCTACGGTACGGAAAGCATCGGTGCGGTTGACAAGATTACCGGGCCGGGCAACGCCTATGTCGCGGCGGCCAAGCGGCTCGTCTTCGGCGACGTGGGCATCGACATGGTGGCTGGCCCCTCGGAGGTGCTCATCCTGGCCGACGACAGCTCCGACCCCTCACTTATCGCCATCGATCTGCTCGCCCAGGCCGAGCACGACCCACAGGCGGCGACCTACCTCGTCACCACCGATGAGGATCTGGTTGACGAGGTGATTGAGGAGGTTGAGCGCTACCTTGGGCAATCCCCTCGCCAGGAGATAACCAAGCAGTCGCTGGACGCCAACTGTCTCGTACTTGTCTGCCCCGACCTCGCCACCGCCCTGCTTGCGGCCAACACCATCGCCCCCGAGCACCTTGAGATACATATGGACCAGCCCCTTGAGTTGCTCGGACTCATCGAGAACGCCGGCGCCGTCTTCTGCGGTCCCTGGACGCCAGAAAGCGTGGGCGACTACATCGCCGGCCCCAATCACACGCTGCCAACGGGCGGCACGGCACGCTTCTCAAGCCCGCTTTCCGTTGAGGACTTCATCAAACGGACGAGCGTGCTCAGCTACTCCTATGGCGCGCTGCAGAAGGATTCCGCCGCTATCCGCGCTCTTGCGGAGGCGGAGGGCCTGTGGGCGCACGGCAAGGCGGTCGACGTGCGTTTTGAGACGGGAGATGAGCGTTGATGCAGGGCCTGCGACCACCCGCTCCCTACCTGGCTGATTTGGTGCCCTACGACCCCAAATACCTGCCAGCACGGATATACCTCAACGCAAATGAAAGCCCTTATGGGCTGCCCGAACCGGTTGTGCGGCGTCTGATGGAGGCGGTCTCCCAGCAGGAGTTCCACCGCTATCCCGACCCGCTGGCCAAGGAGCTGCGGGCGCAGATAGCGCGCATCAACGGCATGGCCGCCGAAAACGTGCTGCTCGGCAACGGTGGCGATGAGCTGCTGTTCGACATCATGCTGGCCTGGGGTGGCAGTGGCAGGCGGCTTCTGACGGCGCCCCCCTCCTTCTCATCCTACGAGCTGGACGCCAAGCTCACCGACACCACTATCGTAGAGATCCCCCGCAAAGAGCGCCCCGCCACCGCGCCCACCCTTGAGCTGGCCCTCGACGAGGACGCAGTCCTAGCGCGCGTCGCGCAAGGCGACATCGACGTTGTGATGCTCGCCTCGCCCAATAACCCCACGGGTGACGCGCTGAGCGAGGACTTTGTACTTGCGCTGCTGGGCGCCAGCGACGCTATCGTCCTCATCGACCAGGCATACGTCGAGTTCGCCGGCGAGCGCTACGACCTCACGCGCCATCTGGCGGCCCACTCCAACCTCATCCTGCTGCGCACCTTCTCCAAAGCCTACGCGCTGGCGGGCGTGCGCCTGGGCTACCTGCTCGGTTCCGCGCCGGTCATAAACGAGCTCTGCAAGGTGCGCCAGCCCTACTCCGTCGACGCGTTCTCGGCGCTGGCGGGCCGAGAGGTCCTGCGCTGCGCCGACGAGATAGCCGGTTTTGTCACGGAATCCGTCGCGGAGCGAGCGCGCGTGAGCGCCGCGCTTGCGGCCCTGCCCGGCGTTGAGGTCTTTGCGAG